>DASVWD010000056.1 GCA_036389795.1 Longimicrobium sp. | reverse complement strand
GTGGGGGCCCCGGGGGGGGGCGGGGGGGGGGGCCACCACGGGGGCGGGCCGGCCGGCTTCGCGCAGATCAGCTCGGTGCTGGCGGACGACTCGGGGTTCGTCTACGTGGCCGATTTCGAGGCGCGGCAGATCCACGTCTTCGACGGGTCCGGGCGGCACGTGCGCACCATCGGGCGCGAGGGGGCCGGCCCCGGCGAGTTCCGCTTCCTCGTCTCGCTGGCCTGGATGGGCGACACGCTGGCGGCGCTCGACCCGGTGAACACGCGCATCGCCCTGCTCTCGCGCGACGGCCGCCCGCTGGGCGCGTGGCCGTACCCGCCGCTCACCGGCAACCCCACCACCATCCGCCTGTTCCGCGCCTCGGACCACGAGTTCCGGGCGCGCGTCGCGCGGCCGGCCCGCGACGGGAGCATGCAGCGGCTGTACGTCCGCTTCACGCCGCAGGGCGCGGCGGACACCGTCGCCTCGCCCGCGTCCGCCGCGGGGCAGCAGGCCGTCGTCTGCCGGGTCCAGGCCGGGCTATCGGTGTTCGAGGTCCCGTTCCGCTACCCGTCCGTGCTGGACTTCTCGCCCGACGGCGCCGCGGCGGTGGTGGAGGGCGACGACTACCGCATCGCGTTCGTGGGCCCGCGCGGCGACACGCTGCGGACGGTGACGCGCGAGTACGACCCCGTGCGGGTCACCGACGAGGAGTGGGAGCGGGAGACCGAAGGGTTCCGCCGCTTCCGGCGCGCGGCGCCCGGCGCGCGCTGCGACCCGCCGTCTCCCCCCCGCCCCGCCGCGAAGGACGCCATCCGCTGGCTCATGTTCGCGCCCTCGGGCGAGATGTGGGTGGAGGCCACCACCCCCGGCGGCTTCGCCTGGGACGTCTTCGGCGCCGACGGGCGGCTGCTCGGCTCGCTCCCCGCCCCCGAGCGAGCGCCGGGCGTGCCGCCCTACGTGCGCGGCGACCGCCTGTACGTGGTGCGCGCCGACAGCCTGGGCGTGCAGTACGTGGACGTCTACCGAGTTCGGAGGTAGTGAGCGAAGTGACTCGCCGCCGGTACGTCCCTTGCCGCCGCGGATCGGCTCCCGTCGCGTGTTCCCCGTCACCGGCCCAAGCCCGATGCCCAACCGCCTGGCGAACGAGACCAGCCCGTACCTGCTCCAGCACAGGGACAACCCGGTGGACTGGTACCCCTGGGGCCCCGAGGCGCTGGAGCGGGCGCGCGCCGAGGACCGGCCGATCCTGCTCTCCGTGGGCTACTCGGCGTGCCACTGGTGCCACGTGATGGAGCACGAGTCGTTCGAGGACCCGCAGACGGCCGCGCTCATGAACGAGCGCTTCGTGAACGTGAAGGTGGACCGCGAGGAGCGCCCGGACATCGACTCGATCTACATGACCGCCGTGCAGCAGATGACCGGGCACGGCGGCTGGCCGATGACCGTCTTCCTCACCCCCGACGGCGCGCCGTTCTGGGGCGGCACCTACTTCCCCCCCGAGCCGCGCCACGGGATGCCCTCGTTCCGCCAGGTGCTGCTGGCGGTGAGCGAGGCCTGGCGCGAGCGCCGCGCCGACGTGGACAAGGGCGCCGCCGAGCTGGGCGCCATGCTGCGCGAGAGCCACGCCGTGCGCCCGCCGGCGTCGGAGCTCGACCCGTCGATCCTGGACCGCGCCTTCTACACGCTGGCGGCGCGCTTCGAGGGGCGCTGGGGCGGCTTCGGCGGGGCGCCCAAGTTCCCGCAGCCGATGGTGCTGGAGTTCGTGCTGCGCCAGTGGAAGCGGAGCGGCAACCCCGACGCGCTGCGGATGGCCGACTTCACCCTGCGCAGGATGGCCGGCGGGGGGATGTACGACCACGTGGGCGGCGGCTTCGCGCGCTACAGCGTCGACGCCAGGTGGCTGGTGCCGCACTTCGAGAAGATGCTGTACGACAACGCGCTGCTGGCCCGCGCCTACCTGCACGCCTGGCAGGCCACGCACGACCCGGAGCACCGCCGCGTGGTGGAGGAGACGCTGCTCTGGGTGGAGCGCGAGATGACCTCGCCCGAGGGCGGCTTCTTCTCCGCGCTCGACGCCGACAGCGAGGGCGAGGAGGGGAAGTTCTACCTCTGGACGCCGGACGAGGTGGACGCGCTCCTCGGCCCCGGCGACGGCCCGCTCTTCCGCCGCTACTACGACGTGACCGAGGGCGGCAACTTCGAGGGAAAGAACATCCTCCACACCGACGAGGCGATGGAGGACGTGGCCGAAGACGCCGGCGTGACGCTCGAGCGGCTGCGCGAGGTGGTGGAGCGCGGCCGCGGCGTGCTATACGCGGCGCGGGCGAAGCGCGTGTGGCCGGGGCTGGACGACAAGGTGCTCACCGCCTGGAACGCGATGATGCTGCACGCCTTCGCGGAAGCCGCGCGCGTGCTGGAGCGGCCGGACTGGCTGAAGATCGCTGTCGCGAACGCGGAGTTCCTGCTGCGCGCGCTCCGCCCCGAAGGCCGCCTGCTGCGCACGTACAAGGACGGCCGGGCGAAGATCGGCGCGTTCCTGGAAGACCACGCGCTCCTGGTGGACGCGCTGGTCGCCGTCTACGAGGCCACCTGGGACCCCCGCTGGGTGCGCGAGGCGCGGTCCCTCGCCGACGCGATGCTGGATCTGTTCTGGGAAGACGGCGAGGGCGTCTTCTACGACACCGCCCGCGACGCGGAGGCGCTGGTGGTGCGCCCGCGCGACGTGTTCGACAACGCCACGCCTTCGGGGAACTCCGCGGCGGTGATGGCGCTGCTGCGGCTGGGCGAGCTGGCGGGCGAGCCGCACTACACCCGCGTGGCCGCGCGCGTGCTGGCGCAGATGGGCGAGCTGCTCACGCGCGTCCCCGTCGGCTTCGGCTGGCTGCTCTCGGCGCTCGACTTCCACCTGGCCACCCCGACGGAAGTCGCCTTCGTGGGCGAGCCGGGGCGCGAGGACACCGACGAGCTGGTGCGCACCGTCTCGCGCGCCTACCTGCCGAACGTCGTGCTCGCGCTGCGGCGGCCGGGAGAGGGAGAGGAGGTGTCGGAACTCATCCCCCTGCTGGGGGGTCGAAGCGCCCTTGATTCGAAGGCGACCGCCTACGTGTGCGAGCGCTACACCTGCAAGCTCCCCGTCACCGAGGCGCGCGCCCTGGCCGAGCAGCTCGGGATCGGCGCTCCGGCAGGCGCGGGCGGCTGAAGCCGCGGCAACAACGGCAGAAAGCCTCGCAAACTACGCGAGGCTTCAACCGACGCATGGGGCAAGGTCTGCTCGCCCCTGCCAGGGTTCGCGCCGAACCCCGCGGCTGCGCACGGGTGGCGGCCCCGCAGCCTCCGCAGGAGGCTTCCTGCAGTTGTTGCCGCGGCTTCAGCCGCCCCTGGCACCCTGGCACCCTGGCACCCTGGCACCGCAGCTTGCCCCGGGCACACCCACCCGGCAGAATGCATCTGTTCACCGGAGGGACGAAGATGCGCCGCCTTCCGCGCCTGCTCCTCCCCGCGCTCCTGGGGTGCGCCATGCCGCCCGACGTCACGCCCGGGCCCGACCCGCAGCTCGCCGTGGAGCTCAGCTCGCGGCCCGTGCAGTCGCCCGACGACGAAGACTGGGCGCGGGCCACGGGCGGCCAGGGCCGGATTTCCGTCGAGGGCTCGATCACCACGCCCACGCCGTGCTACACGCTGGCGGGCCGGGCGCGGCGCGACGGCCGCACGGTGACGCTCACCGTGGCCGCCGAGCGGAAGGAGGGCGGCTGCATCCAGGTGATCGCCGGCTTCCGCTACGACGCCGCCGTGCGCGGCCTCCCCGCCGGCGCGTACACGCTGCGCGTCCAGCACACCTGGGCTGGCACCGGCTGGGAGACGCGGACCGCGGCGGAGACTCAGGTGGAAGTCAGATAAACCCGAGTACGAAAGTACGAGAGTACGATAACGGCACGGTCGCGTACGGACCCGTGCTCTGGAGCCCGGGCCTCTCGCCGTCCCCCGTACTTTCGTACTTCCGTACTCTCGTACTTTCGTACTTCTTTCCAACCCCGAGCCCCGAAGCACGATGCGAACCCGCACCACCCCGCTCGCCGCCGTCCTGACGCTCGTCCTCGCCGCGGGGGCGGCGTCCGCGCAGGGGCCCGTGCCGCCGCCGGAGGGCGCCGCCGACGCGTGGACCGTCCCTGCGACGCCCGCGCCCGCGCCGATCTCGGCCGAGGAGCACGCCCGCCGCCGCGCCGCGCTGGCCCGGCGCATGGGCGACGGCGTGCTGGTGATCCTGGGCGCCGAGGAGCCCGAGGCCGACTACATGACCTTCGCCCAGAGCTCGCCCTTCCGCTACTTCACCGGCGTCACCGAGCCCGGCGCGGCGCTGGTGATGGCCAAGCAGGGCGAGAGCGTGCGGGAGATCCTCTTCGTGCTCCCCCGCGACCCCTCGCGCGAGGTGTGGGAGGGCTCGCGCCTGGGCGCCGAGCGGGCCCAGGCGCTCACCGGCATCCCGGCGCGCACCACGCGCGCGCTGGAGCCCACGCTCGACTCGCTCCTGGCCCGGCAGAAGCAGCTCTTCATGATCTCGCCGCTCACCAGCGACGGCGGCAGCAGCGAGTACCTGCGCCCCGACCAGGAGTTCGCCGCCGCGCTGGCCAGGAAGCACGCCGGGCTGCAGGCGCGCTGGCTCGACGACCAGGCGTTCGCCCTGCGCGCCGTCAAGTCGCCCGCCGAGCTGGCCCTGCTCCGGCGCGCCATCTACGTCACCGTGCTGGCCCAGCGGCAGGCGATGCTGGCGGTGGAGCCCGGGATGAACGAGTTCGAGATCCACGCGCTCATCGAGGGCACCTTCCGCCGCCACGGCGCCGAGCGCCCCGGCTTCGGCAGCATCGTGGGCTCGGGGCCGAACTCCACCACGCTGCACTACCGCAGCGCCGACCGCTTCATGCAGGCCGGCGAGACGCTGGTGATGGACATCGGCGCCAGCTACCGCGGCTACACGGCCGACGTGACGCGCACCGTCCCCGTGAGCGGCCGCTTCACCCCCGAGCAGCGCCAGGTCTACGAGATCGTGCTGGCCGCGCAGAAGGCCGCCGAGGCGCAGGCCCGCCCCGGCGCCAACCTGGGGACGCTCTCCGGCACCGCCCTGCGGGTGATCGCCGAGGGGCTCGCCCGGCTGGGGCTCATCGAGTCGCCCACCGCCACCTACGAGTGCGACCGGGGGCAGTGCCCGCAGTTCTACCTCTACTACATGCACGGCCTGGGGCACGGCATCGGGCTCGACGTGCACGACCCCGAGCCGGCGTACCCGGCGTACGGCGGCCGCTTCGTGGTGGGGAGCGCCTTCACCATCGAGCCCGGCATCTACGTGCGCTCGGACGTGCTCGACTACCTCTCCGACACGCCGGCGAACCGGGCGCTCAAGGCGAAGCTCGGCCCCGCCGTGCGCCGGTACGCCAACATCGGCGTGCGCATCGAGGACGACTACTTCATCACCGGGAACGGGGTGGAGCGCGTGAGCGAGGGCGCCCCGCGCGAGATCGCCGAGATCGAGGCGCTGATGGCGCGCGACGGCCACTGGAACCGCGACCGGCGCCCCGGCGTGGTGGAGTGGTACCGCGGCACCTCGCCCCGGTGAGGGCCGGCGCGGGGATCGGCCGGACGCTCCTCCCCGCCGCCCCGCTCGCGCTGCTGGCCGGGTGCGCCCACGCGCTCCCGCCCGCGTCGGCGGACCGGCTGCTGGACGCGCTCTTCGCCCCGCCCACCGCCGAGGAGGTCGCCGCCGTGGAGGCCGAGTGGGCGGGGCGCGACACCGGGGCGCACGGCTACCGGGTGGAGCACGAGCGGCGCGACGGGCGCTCCGGCCGCACGCTGGTGGTCTCGCACACCGTCGGCGGAGTCCGCCACTACGGCGCCGTGCGGGTGCCGGACGGGGCGGCGGGCCCGCTCCCGGTGCTGGTGATCGCCCACGGCGGCGAGGGGGGCGCCACGGCGTACAACTTCTTCCACAGGGGGCCGCTGGCCGAGGGGTGGGTGCAGGTGCTCCCCTCGTTCCGCGCCGAGCCGCTGCGCCTGACCCCGCTGCGCGCCTGGCGCTCCGGCGGCCGCCCCAGCCCCTGGGACCGCGACGTGGACGACGCGATGGCGCTCCTCTCCGCCGTCCTGGCCCACGTCCCCGAGGCGGACGGCGGGCGGGTGGCGGTGTTCGGGCGCAGCCGCGGGGCGGGGGTGGCGCTGCTCATGGCGGCGCGCGACCCGCGGGTGAAGGCGGTGGTCGACTTCTACGGCCCCACCGACTTCTTCCTCCCGCACGTGCGCACGCTGGCCGGCCGCGCCCTGCGCAGCAGCCTGCCGCGGCTCCCCGGCGCCGGGTACCTGGCCGACAGCGTGCTCTTCGCGCTCCGCGACGGGCGCACCACGGTGGCCCGGGCGCGGCTGGAGCTGCTGCGCCGCTCCCCGGCATACTTCGCGCACCGCCTCCCCCCGGTGCAGGCGCACCACGGCACCGCCGACGGCAAGGTCCCGGTCGCCCACGGCGACCGGCTGCACGCGGCGATGGCGCGAGCCGGGACGACGGCCCCGCGGTGGGAGTACCACCGCTACGCCGGCGGCGGCCACCACCCCGGCTCGCTCCCCGGGAGCTACCGGCGGGCGGAGGCGTTCCTGGGCCGCGTGGCCGGGCGCGGCGCGGCGGCCCGGACCGGCACCACGGGAGGGAGACGATGAGCGCGGTCCCGTTCACCCTCAGGCGGCAGGAGCTGACGTCCGCCGCGCTGAAGTGGGAGCAGGTCGACACCGTCGTGCGCGGGCTGCTGCGCCTGGACGACGACGATCTCGTCTTCCAGTGGCGCGAGGAAGCCAGCGTGCAGCGCTGGGGTGGAGGCGGAGGCTACTCGCGGGAGAAGAGCGAGTCGGAGGTGATGGAGAAGCGCGTCCCGCTCGCGGCGCTGCGCTCGGCGCGGCTGAAGCGCCGCTGGTGGCTCCTCGCCGACCTGGCGCTCGCGGCGGCCGACCTGCGCGCCTTCGAAGGCCTTCCCGGCGGACGGGGGAGCGAGCTCGTGGTGCGCGTCGCCCGCGCGGACCGCTCCGCCGCCGCCGACCTGGCCTCCGGCATCGAGCTGGCGCTGGCCGACCGGCTCCTGGCCGCCCCCGCGCGTGGCGCCCTCGCCCGCGGATGATCCGTTCGACAGATTGATGCCCGACAGCAGCGGCCGGCGACCCTCCGGCCGCTTCGCGTTGGGACCCGACCCCATCTCCTCGACCGCTCCGCGATGCCAGGCTTCCGGTACTTCGGCGGGATCGACTTCTCCGGCGCGAAGGAGCCGCTCTCCAACCTCTGGGCCGCCGTCGGCGCCGAGCGCGAGGGGAAGCTGCACGTCGTCTCCCTCTGCCCGCTCCCCTTCCGCGAGGACCTGCGCGCCTACGTGGCCGGGCACTGGCGCGGGCCCGCCGGCGCGGGCGACGGCGACGCGGTCCTCTGGGGCGCCGACTTCCCCTTCGGCGTCCCGGAAGAGGCCGCGCGGCGGATCGCGGGCGAGCGCCGGCCGAGCTGGGCGGGGACGGCGGCATGGATCGCCGACCGCCCGCCCGACGAGGTGCGCGGGGGGCTGATGGACCTGCAGAAGACGCTGCGGCGCTGCGACACCGGCGGCGCGCTGGCGCCCTTCGACATGCGCCTCTACCGGCAGACGGTGGAAGGCATCCGCTGGCTGCACGAGCTGCGCGACGCGGCCGACGTCTCGATCCTCCCCGAAGCGCCGAGCCCGGACGCGAAGACGGTGGTGATCGAGGTCTACCCCTCCGGCGCCGCGAAGGAGCTGGGGATCCGCGGCAGCCGCGTCCCCACCCGCGCGGGCGAGATCCGCGCTCGCCCGGCGGCGCTGCGCCCCTTCCTCACCTTCGACAACCCGTCGCTGGAGGCGATCGCCTGCACGCTGGAGGACGCGCGCGACGCCTGCATCGCCGCCCTGGTGGCCTTCCTCTGCCGCGACGACCTGGACCAGCCCCGCCGGCTGGGGCGCGTCCCCGGGGAGACGCTCGCGCTCGAAGGGTGGATCTACCGCCCGCCCGCCGCGCTCGGCTGACGCTGCCGCTGCGCTGGGACACGGCGCGTCCCCGGGCGGAGACAGGAAGCGCGGGCGGCGGGTCAGGCGCGGACGCCGCAAGCCGTTCCTCCGGATGGAGATAGGCCGTATCCCCGGACGGGACCGCCGGTTGCTGTCGTCCCCCGCGCTTCCGCACCCGGTGCGGGCATCCGGACGGCCGCGGACGCGGCCCGGCGCAACTCCGAGAGAGGAACCACAGCCATGAAGAAAGCCTTTGCGGGTCTGCTCGCCGCGCTCGTGCTCGCCTGCGGGGCGGAGCGCGCCGCCGCGCAGGGGACGCTGCCGCTCAGCTTCGGCGTCCGCATCGACGCCGGCATCCCCGTGGGCGACACCGACGACGTGCTGGAGACCGGGTTCGGCTGGGGGCTGGAGGCGGCGTTCGACCTCACCCCCACCTTCGCCCTCTACGGCGGCTACTCCAGCTTCAGCTTCGACATCACCGACACCGACGTGGAGGCCGACTTCGACGGGTTCGAGGCGGGCGGCCGCGTGCTGCTGGGCACCGGCGGCGCCGTGTGGACGCCGTACGCGCAGTTCGGCGCGCTCTTCCACGAAGACGAGGTGGGCTTCGAGGTGGGCCTCGGCGCCGACTACCCCGTCGGCAACGCGCTCTCGCTCACCCCCATGGCGCGCTTCCGCAAGATCGAAGACGTCCAGTACGTCACCCTCGGCGTGGGCCTGAGCGTCCGGCTCTGATCCTCCGGCGAACGGCGAAAAGCCTCACACGGAGTCAACGGAGTCAACAGAGGAACCCGCAGTTCTCCGTTAACTCCGTTTCCTCCGTGTGATACACGTTTCCGAGCATTGTTCTGGTTCGCGAGAAACAGATTGGCATCACACAGAGGACACGGAGGACACGGAGAGAACTTCAATCTCTCCGCTGTTCCTCTGTGTTCTCTGTGCCCTCTGTGTGAGACCTTTTCAGGGCTGATATCCGAACGATTCCCTGCGAAATGGTATGATACCCCCGCAGTGCGAAGTGCGAAGTGCGAAGTGCGAAGTGCGAAGTGCGAAAGCAAAGGGGACAGCCGCGAAGTCTGCCGGCTGTCCCTGTAACCTGTCCCCTGCAGTCGCGGTTCAGTCCGCGGGGGCGAAGGCGCTCTCGGGGGCTGCGTCGCCGACGCGCTCGGCGAGCTCGCGGGCGGCCTGGACGAAGGCCCAGAAGAGCCGGCGGTCGGGGTCGCGCTCGTCGGCGGGAGACTGGGCCTCGCCGCGCTCGGGGTGCCACTGCACGCCGTAGAGCCAGGGGTGCTCCTTCCCCTCGACGCCCTCGACCAGCCCGTCTTCCGCCCAGACGGTGGCCTCCAGCGCGGGCGCCAGCCGGTCGACCCCCTGGTGGTGGAAGGAGTTGATGAAGAGGTCGCCGGTGCCGAAGATCTCCTCGAGCCCCGAGCCGGGCCGCACGGTGGCGTGGTGCCAGCGGTGGGTGACGGGGGCGTCCTGCTCGTGCAGCAGGTCGCGGCCGCGCTGCGAGGGGAGGTCCTGGTAGAGGGTGCCGCCGAGCCCCACGTTCAGGAGCTGCATCCCCCGGCAGATGGCGAGCACGGGGATCTCGCGGCGCAGCGCCTCGGCCAGCGCGGCGAGCTCGATCTCGTCGCGCGCCGGGCTGACGGTGCCGAGCTCCGGGTGGGGCGCCTGGCCGTAGCGCGCCGGGTCCACGTCTTCGCCGCCGGTGAGCACCAGCCCGTGCGCGATCCCCACCAGCCGCGCCACCGACTCGGGGTCGTGCCCCGGGGTGAGCAGCACCGCCGTCCCCCCCGGCTCCTCGACCGCGGTGACGTACTGTACGTTGAGACGCACGGAGGGGAGCCCGTACGAGCCCCCCGGCGCCAGCGTGGTGGTGACGACGATCAGCGGACGCACTCGCTCTCTCCCCGTTTCCGAATCGATCCGTCCGGCGCGTCGCACGATCCGCGCCCGGCCCGTGTCTCCGGCAACGCGGATGGATACGACGAAGCCCCTCCCCCCGTTCCGGGTGGAGAGGCTCTCCCTTTCCGCGGCGGGTGCGTGACGACGACCGCCCTCACCCACCGGTCACGCACTCACGCACTTATTTCGCACTTCGCACTTCGCACTACCCCGCCACCTCCGCCATCCCCGACATGCACACCCGGTCGCGCCCGCGCTGCTTGGCCTGGTAGAGCGCCGCGTCGGCCGCGGCGATCAGCTCGTCGGCGGTGAGCGCGTAGGTGTCGGGCCACGAGGCGATCCCCGCGCTCAAGCTGGCGCGCACGGCGGTGCCCCCGAAGACGAAGGGGATGGCGGCGAACTCGGTGCGGGCGCGCTCGGCCAGGCGCAGCGCCCCGGCGGCGCCGGTGCCGGGGAGCACCACCACGAACTCGTCGCCGCCGTAGCGCCCCGGGCGGTCGTGGCTGCGGAGCGAGCTCTCCGAGCGGAGCCAGGAGCCCAGCGCCTTCAGCACCGTGTCGCCCGCGGGGTGGCCGAAGGTGTCGTTGATCTCCTTGAAGCGGTCCAGGTCCAGGATCACCACCGAGAGCGCCTCGCCCCGCTCGCGCGCCAGGTGCAGCTCGGCCCGCAGGTACTCCTCCAGCGCGCGGCGGGTGGCCACGCCGGTGAGCTGGTCGGTGTTGGCCAGGTCGTGCAGCTGCTGGCGCTGCTGCATGAGCCGCTCGAACACCTGCACCCGGCCGCACGCCTGCACGATGGCCTCCACCACCCGGTCGGCCAACTCGGCGGCCTCCTCGCCCAGGGCGGGCTCGTCGACCGTGGCGCGCTCCACGAACAGCCCCGTGACCGTCTCGGTGACGGGGAAGGGGACCACGATCACCGACTGCAGCGGGCGCTCCAGCCCGCGGCGGGCCCACTCGTCGCGCACGCCGTCGAAAAGGGGCGAGGCGCCCACGTCGCGCACGCGCACGGGGCGCCCCGTCTCCAGCGCCTGGCGGATCTCGGGGTAGAGGGCCAGGTCCAGCCGGAGGTTCTCGCCGAAGCCGGGGTCCGACGAGGCGGCCACGCGGGCCGTCCGCTCGCCGCGCTCCACCACCAGCACCGAGCAGCGCGAGACGCCCAGCACCTCGGCGGTGCGCGAGGTGACCAGGTGGAACATCTCGTCGGCGCTCACCACGCGGTTCAGCTCGCGGATCAGGTCGATGGCCTGCAGCCGCATCCTGGCCTGCTCGCGGGCGCGCCGCAGCTCCCGGTTGCGGGTGACGTGCGAATCGACGCGGGCCAGCAGCTCGTCGAGCCGGAACGGCTTGGTGAGGAAGTCCACCGCCCCGTCGCGCAGCGCCGACACGGGAAGGGCGCCGTCGTTGGTGGCGGTGATCAGCACCACCGGCACGTCGGCCCAGCGCTCGTCGCGCCGCAGCGCCCGCAGCACGTCCAGCCCGCTCATCTCCGGCATCATCACGTCCAGGAGGAGCAGGTCGGGGGCGGCGGGGGCGTCGTTCAGCAGCCGGAGCACGGCCCCGCCGTTGGTGGCGGTCTTCACGTCGTAGCCGCGGGCCTTGAGCGCCCTGTCCAGGCCGAGCAGGATGGAGGGGTTGTCGTCGGCCACGAAGACCGTGGCGGCAGCCTGGCTCATTTTCGTGTCGTTCGATCCGGGTCCGGGGCGCTCCGCGGCGCGGAGCGTTCCGGCTCTATGTGTGTCACCCGCGGGCTTCTGTCGCTGGGAGAAGGGCGGCGTGGCGTCGGTCCGGCGGGAGCGCGGCTCCTGCGGAAGGAACCGCGCCGCGCGTGCGCAGTACCTCGCGCAGACGTGCCGTGCGGCTCCTCGCCACACGGCGCCGCTGTATACACCGGCAAAAGCCAGACCAGAGCCGGGACCGCACATTTCCGCGTAGATGCTGGGGTTCCGGTACCTACAGACGTTTCCCGATGCGGCACCCGTGTCCCAGGCTGGTACAGCGTTGCCCCAGCGCCGCCGGTCCGGTTCCTGCCGGGCGAAGTGCAACGTCCCGTGCGTCCCACCCCCGCCACGGGTGGGCGGCGGGGGATCGCCCCGGCCACGCCGCTCGCGTCTTGTCGACCATTCGCTCCCGCGTTTCCGCTCTCCCGCCGTCCCCGCGCGCGCGGGTGCGCCTGTGCCTGCTCGCGCTCGCGGCGGCGCTCGCGGCATGCGCGCGCGGCGAGCCCGCGTCGCCGTGGAGCGAGGCGCGGCTCGCCCGCCTGACGCTGCGCCAGAAGGCGGCGCAGCTGGTGGCCGCGCGCGCGGGCCCCGCGGCGCCCTCCGACACGGCGCTGGCGCGGCTCAGGCGCTGGGTGCGCCTGGGCGGAGGGCTGGAGCTGGCCGGCGGGAGCGCCACCGCCTGGAGCGCGCGCGTGGCCGAGCTGGGCCACGGCGCCCCGCTCCCGCCGCTGGTGGCGGCCCGCGCGGAGCGGGGGCTCGTGCCGCGCTTCGCCGACGCCACGGAGCTGCCCGCGCCGGCCGCGCTGGCCCTCGCGGGCGACCGGGAGCTG
Source organism: Longimicrobium sp. (assembly GCA_036389795.1). Classification (NCBI taxonomy): domain Bacteria; kingdom Pseudomonadati; phylum Gemmatimonadota; class Longimicrobiia; order Longimicrobiales; family Longimicrobiaceae; genus Longimicrobium; species Longimicrobium sp. The sequence continues at coordinate 2,870 of DASVWD010000056.1, read as the reverse complement.
GCGGGCCAGGTGGCCGCCGCGGCCGCCCGGGAGGCGCGCTCGCTCGGCGCGCACCTCCTCCTCCTCCCCGGTCCCCCGCTCCCGGCCGCGTCAGGACCGTACGCGACGCCGTACCTGGCGCCGGATGCGCCGGGGGTGCTGGGGGCGTACCTGGCCGCGCTGGGGAAGGAGGGGGTGCTGGCGGGCGTCACCGCCTTCGCGCCGCCCGGCCCCGCCGACTCCCTGGCGCCCGTCGTCCGCTGGGACCGCGCGGCGCTGGAGGTGGCGCAGCTGGAGCCGCTGCGCGCGGCGGCGCGGGCCGGGGCGGCGGTGGAGCCGGCCTTCGTCGCCCTCCCCGCGCTCACGGGCGACGCGGCGCCGCTGCCCTTCTCCGGGGTGGCCGTGCAGGGCGTCTTCCGCCGCGACCTGGGGTTCTCTCTCGTGGTGGCCGACGTCGGCCCGGAGGCCGCGATCGGCCGCCGCTTCGGGGCGGTCTCCGCCGCGCTGGCCGCGGTGGCGTCGGGGGCGGACCTGGTGGTGGGCGCGCCCGACCCGGAGGCGCTGGTGGACTCGCTGGTGGCGGCCGTGCAGGCGGGGCGGATCTCCCGCGAGCGGATCGACCGTGCGGCGCGGCGGGTGTTCGCGGCGAAGGCGCGCGCCGGGCTCGGCCTGCCGAGCGCCGACAGCGTCCGCCCGCCGCTGCGCTCCGCCGGGGCCGCCGCCACGGCCGCCGCGGCGCTGGAGCGCACGCGGCTGGCGTTCGGCGCCGAAGCGGGGCGGGCGCTGGCCGGCTGCCGCAAGACGGTGCTGGTGACCGGCCCCACGGGCGAAGCCGGCGTCCTCTCGGGCGAGCTGGCGCGGCGCGTCCCCGGGCTGCTGCACCTGCAGGCGCGCGCCGTCGCCCGCCGGGGGCCGCTCTCGCGCCTTCCCGGCTGGCCGGCGAACGACGCGGACTGCGTGGTCGCGGCCGTCTTCCCCGGCGCGCCGCTCCCCGTCGCCGACCGTGTGGTTCCCCCCGTCCCCCGCCCCGCGCCGCGGCGCCCCGCGGCTCCGCCGCAGACCCGGCGTCCCGCCACGGGCCGGCGGGGGACGCAGGCGCGCCGGCCCCCGCCCCCGCCCCCGCCGCCGCGCGACACGGCGGCCGAGCGCCGGGCGCGGCGGGACAGCGTCGCCTTCGTGCGCGACACCACCTCGCGGCGGATCGTCCACGTCGCCTTCGCGCCCGAGGCGGCCGATCCCCCCGCCGGGGCCGCGTCCGCGCTCGTGGTCTGGGGGACGGGGAAGGCGGCGCAGCGGGTGGCGGCGCGCTGGCTCGTCGGTGGGGGCGAGGCGGCGGGGGCGGACGGGGCGGGCGAGGACGGCGGGGAGGCGAGGCCGGCCCCGCGCGCCGCCTGGCCCCCGGCGCGGACGCTGGTGCGCGCGGCCCCGCGCGAGGCGGGGATGAGCGCCGACTCGCTGGCGCGGGTCGACCGGGTGATGCGGCGGGCGCTGGACGGCGGCGTCTTCACCGCCGGCGCCGTCGCGGTGGGGCGCGGCGGGCGGCTGGTGAAGCTCACCGGCTACGGGCGGACGAGCGGCCGTCCCGTCGACCCGGCGTCGACCCTGTTCGACATCGCCTCGCTCACCAAGGTGGTGGGGACGACCGCGGCGATCATGGCGCTGGTGGAGGACGGCGAGGTGCGGCTCGACGCGCCGGTGCGCCGCTACGTCCCCCAGTTCCGCGGCGAGGGGAAGGGAGACGTCACCATCCGCCACCTGCTCACCCACACCTCCGGCCTCCCCGCGGGCGACGACCTCTTCGGCGGGACGGCGAACCCGGACGAGGCGCTGCGCCGGGTCTACCGCACCTCGCTGGACGCCGAGCCGGGGAAGCGGGTGCTGTACAGCGACTTCGGGATGATCCTGCTGGCCGAGGTGGTGCGCCGGCGCGCGGGGGAGCCGCTCGACCGCTTCCTGGCGCGGCGCGTCTTCGTCCCGCTGGGGATGGAGCGGACGCTGTTCGACCCGCCGGTGCTCTGGATCGACCGCACGGTGCCCACGGCGCAGCGCTCCGAGCGGCCGTACGTGCTGGACGCCGTGGTGCACGACGGCAACGCCTTCCGGCTGGGCGGCGTGGCGGGGCACGCGGGGCTCTTCTCCACCGCCGAGGACCTGGCCGTCTACGCGCAGGCCTGGCTGAACGGCGGGGCGTACGGCGCGCGCCGGGTGTGGTCGCCCGCGACGGTGCGCACCTTCGCGGCGAAGCAGGAGGGGGCGGGGACGCGCGCGCTGGGGTGGGACACGCCGGCGCGTGCCAGCTCGGCCGGGGGATGGGTCTCGGCGCGCTCGTACGGGCACACGGGCTACACCGGCACCTCGCTGTGGATCGACCCCGAGCGCGGCCTGTTCGTGGTGCTGCTCACCAACCGCACGTACGCCACGGGGACGTCGGGGCAGATCTACGACCTCCGGCGCGCGGTGGCCAACGCGGCCGCGCGCGCCATCACCGACGCGCAGGTCCGCCCGCGCCCCGGCACCCCCGAGGCCGAAGCCGAAGCCGCCCGCCAGCGCGCCAAGTCAAAGCCGAAGCGCCCGCCGCCCCGCCGCCCGCGCGGCGGCCGCCGGCGGGGGTGAGGTCGTCCCCGAATCCCGGACAACCAGCCGGAGCTGCCCGCCGTCCAGATACTCATGTCTGTGATACTATTGTTGGATTGAGTATTCATGCCAGTTTGCAGAGAATCGTTCAGGTATCGGCTCTGAAAAGGATCTCATCCTTGGTTATTCGCCTGAAATCAGCATTGGAGGGCATAGAACGAAAGAACCCATGTCGCATCTTCTTGAGCCGCGGTAAGATGGGTGGTGTCGAAGCAACCATCCGTCCGCGAACCCTCGAAAGCACGACATGGGTGAAG
>DASVWD010000055.1 GCA_036389795.1 Longimicrobium sp. | reverse complement strand
TGGGGGTGGACGTGTGGGGGGTGATCGAGGCGGCCGCCACCAAGCCGTTCGGCTTCATGAAGTTCACCCCGGGGCCCGGCCTGGGCGGGCACTGCATCCCGCTGGACCCGCACTACCTGTCGTGGAAGATGCGCACGCTGGAGTACAAGACGCGCATGATCGAGCTGGCCAGCGAGATCAACGCCGAGATGCCCGGCTTCGTGGTGGAGAAGGTCGCCGGCGCGCTCAACGACGAGTGCAAGGCGGTGAAGGGGAGCCGCGTGCTGGTGCTGGGCGTGGCCTACAAGCGCGACATCGACGACCTGCGCGAGAGCCCGGCGCTGGAGGTGATCCGGCTCCTGCAGGAGAAGGGGGCGCAGGTGAGCTACCACGACCCCTTCTGCCCCGTGATCGGCGACGACGGCCACACCCCGCTGGCCGACCTCCCCATGCACAGCCAGCCGCTCACCGACGAGCTCCTCTCCGGCGCCGACGCGGTGGTGGTGGTCACCGACCACTCGGAGATCGACTGGGCGCGCGTGGCCGAGCGGGCCTGGCTGGTGGTCGACACCCGCGGGGTGATGCGGGGCCGGGCGGGGCGCGCCCGCGTGGTGGGGATCTCGGGGGTGGCGCGGGAGCGCCGCCCGGCCGCCGTGCCCGTCCCCGCCGTGGTCGGCTGAGGCGCCTCGCGCAGCGCTTCCGCCGCACCGCCGCCCGGGGCGCGCGGGCGGCCGGGGCGGCGAGCGCATGCGGACGATTCGTGCGGCGCCTCCGGGGCGGCGGGGCGTCCGGCGCGGGCGACGGGGAAGGACGAAAGGCCGCATGGCCTTTCCCTTTCACACTTTGCGGGATAAATTACCGGCCTTGCCCGCCCCGGCCTGGTCTTCCACGTCCGGGGCTGCCGTTTATGGGCCGGTCCGTTTTCGCGGGCCGCGGGCCCGATGACCTTCGCGAGTGAGCGTGTGAACAAGACCCGAGTGCACCGCCGGGCCGGGCGCCGGCCGGCGGCCGCGGCCCTGGCGCTCGTCGCCGGCTGCCTGCTGGCGACGCTGCCGCGCCCCGGCTCCCTGGCCGCCCAGACGGGGGCCGACACCGCGAGGGCGCGCGCCGGGGCGCCGGCCGCGGCCGCAGTACAGATTCCGTCCCTCCCGCTCCCGGCCGGGCCGCTCCTGGACGCGCCGGTCAGCCGCGCGGAGTACCGCCTGGGGGCCGGCGACGTGGTGGACGTGGCCATCTTCGGCGACTACAACCGGGTGGAGCGCCTCCCCGTCACCCCCGAGGGGACGCTGGTGGTGGCCGAGCTCGGGGTGGCGCGGGTGCTGGGGCTCAACCTGGACCAGGCCGAGGAGCGGGTGCGCGCCCTGGTCTACCGCTTCTACCGCAACGTCGACGTCACGCTCACGCTCTCGCAGGTGCGCACCTTCAAGGTGTTCGTGGTGGGCGACGTCGCGCAGCCCGGGGTGCGGGCGGCCAGCGCCGTGACCCGGGTGAGCGAGATCGTGCCGCCGATCAGCGGCGGCGGCACCGGGGCCGAGGTCCACCGCCGCAACGTGGTGCTCCGGCGCGCCTCGGGCGACAGCGTCCCGGTGGACCTGGCGCGCTTCCTCCAGGCGGGCGATCTCTCCGCCAACCCCACCCTGCGCGAGGGCGACGCCCTGGTGGTGCCCACCATCGACCGCACCGTGCAGGTGTACGGGCGGGTGCAGTTCCCCGGCATCTACGAGTACCGCCCCGGCGAGACGCTGGCGGAGTTCCTCGCGGTGGCCAACGGCGGGGGGGGCTTCCCCGCCAACGCGGCCGACAGCATCCGGCTCTCCCGCTTCGTGAGCGCCGGGGCGCGCGACATCCGCACCCTGCCGCGCGAGGCGGCGTTCGGGCCCGAGGGGAGGGCGCTCGTGCTGCAGCCCTTCGACGCCATCTTCGTCCCGGCGCTCGCCAACTACATGGTGCAGCGGACGGCCACCGTGCTGGGGCAGGTGGTGCGCCCGGGCACCTACCCGATCCGGCACGACACCACCACCGTGCGCGAGCTGGTGGCGATGGCGGGCGGCTTCACTCCCGAGGCCTCGCTGGTGGACGCCACGCTGACCCGCCAGCCCCCGCCCACGCAGGGCGAGGCGGTGCGGCGGCTGCAGGCGATCCCGCCCGAGCTGCTCAGCGACGACGAGCGCCGCATCCTCCAGGTCCGCCTGGCGGCGGACCCCACGGTGGTGGTGCTCGACTTCCAGCGCCTCTTCGCCGAGGGGAACGACGCGCTCGACCAGCCGCTGCAGTCGGGCGACGTGCTCACCGTGCCGGTGCGCCGCACCGGGGTCACGGTGCTGGGCGCCGTCCTCCAGCCGGGGATCGTGCCGTACGCCCCGGGGCGCGACGTGCACTACTACGTGAACCTGGCCGGCGGCTACAGCCGGCGGGCCGACTGGAAGGACACCGAGGTGCTCCGGGCCCGGTCGGGGAGCCGCGCCGACCTGCGCGAGGTGCGCGCGGTCGACGCGGGCGACCAGATCGTGGTGCCCTTCGCGAGGCGCCGCGACCCGCTGCAGACGCTGCAGACGCTGCAGGGGGTGGTCACGGTGGTCACGGGGCTGCTGCTGACGGCCTTCTCGATCGAACGAATCTTCTGACGGCGGGAGCAGATGCAGGATCCGATGGAGAAGCCGGCCGCGCCCGCGCGGGAGTTCCGCTTCCTCGACCTGGCGGCCGTGGTGCTCAGGCGCTGGCGGGTGGTGGCGCTGGTGGCGCTCGTCGCCACGCTGGCCGGGGCGGCCGCGGCGCTCCTGCTGCCCAAGTACTTCGTCTCCGCCACCCGGCTGGTGCCGTTCGCGGCCGCCCAGTCGCGCACGCAGCAGTTCCCCGTGGGGCTCCCCGGGGGGATGGCGAGCCTGTTCGGCGGCTTCACCGCCGCCAGCGACCGGCTGGTGGCGGTGGTGCTGGACAGCCGCACGCTCTCCGACTCGGTGCGCGCGCGCGTGGCGGGCGGCGACGCCGCGCGCGCGGCCGAGGTGGCCCGGGTCCTGGACGAGGGCGTGCGCGTGGCGCGCAACCCCGACGGCTCGGTGCTGATCCAGGTGCGGGCGAAGGACCCCCGGCTCGCCGCGGCGGTGGCCAACGCCTACCCGCCGCTCCTGAACGCGCTGCTGGCGCGCCTGAACGCCGAGGGCGCCACCCGCAAGGGGAGCTTCCTGGAGGCCCAGGTGGCCACGGCGCGCGAGCGGCTGCTGCGCTCCGAGGAGCGCCTGATGAGCTTCCAGCGCGACCGGGGCGCCCCCGACGTGGAGGAGCAGGCCAGCCAGACGCTCGGCACGGCCGCCGTCCTGCAGCGGGCGATCTACGAGCAGGAGCTGGAGGTGGCGCGGCTGCGCCGGTCGTCCACCCCCGACAACCCGCGGCTGCGCCAGGCGCTGGACGTGCTGGCGGCGCGCCGCGAGCAGCTCCGGCGCCTGACGGCCGGCGGGGGCGCCGCCTCGGTGTTCGTCCCCGTGGGCGAGGGGGTGGAGCTCAAGCTGGCCTCGGCGCGGCTGCTGCGCGACCTGGCCCGCGACGAGCAGGTCTACCAGTCGCTCACGGCCGCGCTGGCCGAGGCGCAGATCGACGCCAACAACAACCTCCCGGTCCTCTCGGTGCTGGACCCGGCGCTCCCGGGCGGCCCGGTGCGCTCGCTGAAGAAGACGCTGGCGCTGGCCGCCGCGCTGGGGCTGCTGCTGGGGCTGGTGGCCGCCTTCGCCGTGGAGGGGGTGGCGCGCCTCCGGGAGAACCCGGCCAACGCCGAGTTCCTGGCGGCGTGGGAGCGCTTCCGCTCCGAGCTGCTCCCGTTCGGCCGGCGCGCCGAGCGCCGGGCGGGCGTGTCGATGGGAGACTGACGCCGCCCGGAGCCCCGCTGGCCCGGGACGTGCCGCGCCAGCCTTCGCGTGAGGATTCGTGCAACCCAGGCGGGACTCGTGATGCGGGAGCCACTTCTGGTCACCGGCGGCGCCGGGTTCATCGGCTCGGCCGTGGTGCGGAAGCTGGTGGGCGAGCGCGGCCGGCGCGTGGTCAACGTCGACAGCCTCACCTACGCGGGGAACCTGGAGTCGCTGGAGGAGGTCGCCGGGGACCCGCGCCACGTCTTCGAGCGGGTGGACGTCTGCGACGCCGCCGCGCTCCGGCGCGTCTTCGCCGAGCACCGCCCCGCCGCGGTGCTGCACCTGGCCGCCGAGTCGCACGTGGACCGCTCGATCGACGGGCCCGCCGACTTCATCCGCACCAACCTGCTGGGCACCTTCACGCTGCTGGAGGAGGCGCGCCGCTACTGGGCGGGGCTGGAGGGGGAGGAGCGCGCGGCCTTCCGCTTCGTGCACGTCTCCACCGACGAGGTGTACGGCTCGCTGGGCCCGGAGGGCGCCTTCCGCGAGGACACCCCGTACCGGCCCAGCTCGCCGTACTCGGCCAGCAAGGCGGGCTCCGACCACCTGGCGCGGGCGTGGCACCACACCTACGGGCTCCCCACGCTGGTCACCAACTGCTCCAACAACTACGGCCCGTACCAGTTCCCCGAGAAGCTCGTCCCGCTGATGATCCTCAGGGCGCTGGAGGGCCGCGAGCTGCCGGTGTACGGGCGCGGCGAGAACGTGCGCGACTGGCTGTACGTGGACGACCACGCCGAGGCGCTGCTCCTGGCGCTGGAGCGGGGGCGCCCGGGAGCGACGTACCTGATCGGGGGGGCCGGCGAGCGCCGCAACCTGGACGTGGTGCGGGAGGTCTGCCGCATCCTGGACGAGCTGCGCCCCGACCCGGCGGGCCCGCGCGAGCGCCTGATCCGCTTCGTGGCCGACCGCCCCGGGCACGACCTGCGCTACGCGATCGACGCGAGCCGGATCCGCGACGAGCTGGGGTGGCGCCCCCGCGAGAGCTTCGAGACGGGCTTGAGGCGCACGGTGGAGTGGTACCTGGAGAATACGCGGTGGGCCGCCCGGGTGCTCTCGGGCGCCTACCGGATGCAGCGGCTGGGGACGGGAGCGGCGGCGTGAAGGGGATCGTCCTGGCGGGCGGGTCGGGGACCCGGCTCTACCCGATCACGCACGCGGTGAGCAAGCAGCTCCTGCCGGTCTACGACAAGCCGATGGTGTACTACCCGCTCAGCACGCTCATGCTGGCGGGGATCCGCGAGGTGCTGGTCATCTCCACCCCGCACGACCTGCCGCTCTTCCGGCGGCTCCTGGGCGACGGCCGGCAGTGGGGGATGCGCCTGTCGTACGCCGAGCAGCCGGCCCCCGAGGGGCTGGCCCAAGCGTTCCTGATCGGGCGCGAGTTCGTGGGGTCGAGCCGGGTGAGCCTGGTGCTGGGCGACAACATCTTCTACGGCCACGGCCTGAGCGAGGTGCTGCAGAAGGCGGCCGCGCGCGAGCACGGCGCCACCGTGTTCGGCTACTACGTGCGCGACCCGGAGCGCTACGGGGTGGTGGAGTTCGACGGCCACGGCCGCGCGGTCTCCATCGAGGAGAAGCCGGAGAAGCCGCGCTCGCACTACGCGGTCACGGGGCTGTACTTCTACGACAACCGGGTGCTGGACGTGGCCGCCGCGCTCCGCCCTTCCGCCCGGGGCGAGCTGGAGATCACCGACGTCAACCGCTGGTACCTGGCCGACGGGAGCCTGAGCGTGGAGATCCTGGGGCGGGGGATGGCGTGGCTCGACACGGGGACCCACGAGTCGCTGGCGCAGGCGTCGGGCTTCATCCAGACGGTGGAGGAGCGCCAGGGGCTGAAGATCGCCTGCCCCGAGGAGATCGCCTACGGCTGGGGGTGGATCACGGCCGAGGACGTGCTGCGCCTGGCCGAGCCGCTGCGCCGGACGGCGTACGGGGCGTACCTGGCGTCCCTGGTCGAGAACGGGGCCGGGCGATGAGGATCCTCCCCACGCGCATCCCCGGGGTGGTGCTGGTGGAGCCGCCGGTGCACGCCGACGAGCGCGGCTACTTCATGGAGAGCTGGAACCACGAGCGCTACGCGGCCGCGGGCGTCCCGGCGCGCTTCGTCCAGGACAACCTGTCGCTGTCGCGCCGCCACGTGCTGCGGGGGCTGCACTTCCAGAACCCGCGGGCGCAGGGGAAGCTGGTGAGCGTGCTGCGGGGGGCGGTGTTCGACGTGGCGGTGGACCTGCGCCAGGGCTCGCCCCACTTCGGCGAGTGGGTGGGGGTGGAGCTCTCGGAGGAGAACCGCCTGCAGCTGTACGTCCCCGAGGGGTTCGCGCACGGCTTCGTGGTCACCAGCGACGCGGCGCTCTTCTCGTACAAGTGCACCGACGTGTACGTCCCCGAGTGCGAGCGGAGCCTGCGCTGGGACGACCCCGACGTGGGGATCCGCTGGCCGGTGGAGCGGCCCGTCCTCTCGCCCAAGGACGCCGCGGCGCCGCTGCTGCGCGACCTCCCCGGCGAGGCCCTCTTCGCCGCGGCCGCGGGGGCCGCGACCGCCGCGTGAGCGCGCCCGCCATCCTCCTCCTGGGGCGCGGCGGGCAGGTGGGGTGGGAGCTGGAGCGGGCGCTGGCGCCGCTGGGCCGTGTGGTGGCGCCGCCGCGCTCCCAGGTGGACCTCGCCCGGCCCGAGCAGCTGCGCGACGCGGTGCGCGGCTGCCGGCCCCGCCTGGTGGTGAACGCCGCCGCCTACACGGCCGTGGACCGGGCCGAGGCCGAGCCCGAGGCCGCCTTCGCGGCCAACGCCACGGCTCCCGGCGTGCTGGCCGAGGAGGCGCGGCGCGCGGGCGCGTTCCTGGTGCACTACTCGACCGACTACGTCTTCGACGGGAGCAAGCGCGCGCCCTACGCCGAGGGTGACGCGCCGAACCCGCTGAACGTCTACGGCCGCTCGAAGCTGGAGGGCGAGCGCGCCGTGCAGGCGGCCGGCGGCGACTACCTGGTCCTGCGCACCAGCTGGGTGTACGGGGCGCGCGGGTCGAACTTCCTGCGCACCGTCCTGCGCCTGCTGGAGGAGCGGGGCGAGCTGCGGGTGGTGGCCGACCAGGAGGGCGCCCCCACCTGGAGCCGGCTGGTGGCCGAGGCGACCGCGGCGGTCGTGGCGCAGGGCCGCTCGCTCCGGCCGCGCGAGGCGGGGGTCTTCCACCTCTCCGCCGCGGGGAGCACCAGCTGGCACGGCTTCGCCACGGCGATCCAGCGCGCGCTCCCCGCGGCGCAGCGCGCGAAGCGGGTCGCCGCGATCCCGAGCGCCGAGTACCCCACGCCCGCCGCGCGGCCGGCGTACTCGGTGCTCGACAACGGCAGGCTCCGCCGCGCCTTCGGGATCGCCCTGCCGGAGTGGGACGCCTCGCTCCGGCTGGTGCTCGAGGAGCTGGCGGCCGGGCGCGGCGGGAGCGGGACGGCGACCGGATGAGCGACGGGTGACGCGGCGGGCGGGAGGCGTCGCCGCCGTGCCGATGAACTGCCGGTCTCGCCGAGATGGAGGGCACGGAGGAACGGAAACCGCTGCCGAAGCTCTCTCTGTGAGGCCTCCGCGTCCTCGGTGAGAGTCCCGGCGGAGCACACGCAGGCGCCGGGAGATGGTGCGAGAAGGTTTTTTCGAGTTCCGCGGCCACCGGGTGCGGACGCCGGGTCCGCAGTGGACGGGCCCCGGACGACGGTGAACCCCCGCGATTCGTCCGGAATCGGCGGCGGGCGCTGGTTGCCCCGATTCCAGGCGCCTGTTATGTTCTCCGGCTCCAAATCGTGCGCCGACAGGGTTTTGGTCGCAGGGCAGAGGGTACGAACCAGGGCGCGGCGGCGCCCGCGCGTATAGAGGGTGATGACGTCGAACACCGAAGTGTTGCCGATGCCGGCCGCCGATGCGCCGCGCCCGGCGCGGAAGGCGGGAGCCCCCACGCTCGTCATCGAGCCGTCGGGGCGCTTTCCGCGCATCGGCGTGCGCGAGCTGTGGGCGTACCGCGGGCTGCTCTTCTTCCTGGTGTGGCGCGACATCAAGGTGCGCTACGCGCAGACCGTGCTGGGCGCCGGCTGGGCCGTCCTCCAGCCGGTGCTCACCGCGCTGGTGTTCACGGCCGTCTTCGGACTGCTCGCCCGCATCCCCTCCGAGGGCGTGCCGTACCCGGTGTTCGCGCTCGCCGCGCTGGTCCCGTGGACGTACTTCTCCACGGCGCTCGCCGGGTCCAGCAACAGCCTGGTCGCCAACACCAACCTCATCACCAAGGTCTACTTCCCCCGGCTGGTGATCCCGCTGGCCCCGGTGCTGGCGGGGCTGGTGGACTTCGCCGTGGCGCTGGTGGTGCTGCTCGCGGTGATGCTCGGCTACGGGATGGTGCCTTCCCCGGCGTCGCTGGTGGTGGTCCCGCTCCTGGTGCTGGTGATGGTGCTGACCGCCGCCGGGATCGGGTGCTGGCTCTCCGCGCTCCACATCCAGTACCGGGACGTGCGGCACGTGGTCCCCTTCCTGGTGCAGGTGTGGATGTACGCCTCGCCGATCGTGTACCCCGCCTCGCTGGTGCCCGGGCGGTACCGCGCGCTCTACGCGCTGAACCCCATGGTGGGGGTGATCGAGGGCTTCCGCGGCGTGCTGCTGGGCACGCCGGGGCCGTCGTGGGGGGCGCTGGCGCTGTCGCTCGCGGTGGGGCTCGCGCTGCTCGCGAGCGGCGCGCTCTACTTCCGGAAGACCGAGCGCGTCTTCGCCGACGTGGCCTGAGGCGGAGGCGGGCGATGTCGAGCCTGGCCGTGCGGGCCGCGGGACTGGGGAAGAGCTACCGGATCGGGGCCGCCCTCGCCCGGCACGACCACCTGCGCGAGGCGCTCGCCGCCGCGGCGCGCGCGCCGCTGCGCCGGCTCGCGCGGCGGCGGCGCCCTCCCCCGGGCGGCGCGGAGACGGTGTGGGCGCTCCGCGACGTCTCCTTCGCGGTGGCGCACGGCGAGGTGCTGGGGATCATCGGGCGCAACGGGGCGGGGAAGAGCACGCTGCTCAAGGTCCTGGCGCGGATCACCGAGCCCACGGCGGGCCGCGCCGAGGTGTACGGGCGCGTGGGCGCCCTGCTGGAGGTGGGGACCGGCTTCCACCCCGAGCTCACCGGGCGCGACAACGTGTTCCTGAACGGCTCGATCCTGGGGATGGACCGGGCCTACATCGCGCGCCGCTTCGACGAGATCGTGGCGTTCGCGGGGGTGGAGAGGTTCATCGACACCCCGGTCAAGCGCTACTCCAGCGGGATGTACCTGCGGCTCGCCTTCGCGGTGGCCGCGCACCTGGAGCCCGAGATCCTGATCGTGGACGAGGTGCTGGCGGTGGGCGACGCCAGCTTCCAGAAGAAGTGCCTGGGGAAGATGGAGGACGTGGCGCACGAGGGGCGCACCGTGCTCTTCGTGAGCCACGACATGGGCGCGGTGACCCGGCTCTGCGGACGCACCCTGCTCCTGGACGAGGGGCGCGTGCTGGCCCACGGGCCCACCGCCGAGGTGGTGCAGCGCTACCTGCACTCGGGGCTCGGCACCACCGCGGAGCGCGTGTGGCCCGACCCGGAGCGCGCGCCGGGCGACCGGGTGGCGCGCCTGGTGGCCGTGCGCGTCTGCGACGAGCGGGGGCGGCCTTCCGAGAGCGTCGACATCCGCCGGCCGGTGGCGCTCCAGGTGAGCTTCGACGTGCTGGAGGGGGGCCACGTGCTGGTGCCCAACCTCCACGTGCACGACGACCGGGGGACCATGGTCTTCGTGGCCGTGGACGCCGACCCCGCCTGGCGGCGGCGCCCGCGCCCCGCGGGGCGCTACGTGAGCACCGCCCGGGTGCCGGGGAACTTCCTGGCCGAGGGCACGCTGGTGGTCGACGCCGCGCTCAGCACGCTGGACCCGGTGGTGGTGCACGCGCACGAGCGCGACGCCGTGGCGTTCCAGGTGGTGGACGGCCTGGAGGGCGACTCGGCCCGCGGCGACTACGCCGGCCCCATGCCGGGGCTGGTGCGCCCGCTGCTCGAGTGGACCAACGAATACACACCGCTCCCGGAGCGGCAGGAGGCTGGGACGTGAACGTGGTGCTGCTGGCGGGAGGGCTGGGGACCCGGATCGCGGAGGAGACCGAAGTCAAGCCCAAGCCGATGGTGGAGATCGGGGGACACCCGATCCTCTGGCACATCATGAAGCACTACGCGCGGCACGGCTGCAACGAGTTCTTCATCGCGCTGGGCTACAAGGGCGACGTGATCAAGCGCTTCTTCGTCGACTACTACACGCTCACCAGCAGCATGACCGTGGCGCTCTCCAGCGGGCGGGTGGAGGTGCGCGACGACCTGGACGAGGGGCGCCCGCGCGAGAACTGGGTGGTGCACCTCTGCGACACCGGCGAGGCCACCAACACCGGCGGGCGGGTCAAGCGCATGGAGCGGCTGCTCCGGCCGGGCGGGACCTTCATGGCCACCTACGGCGACGGCGTCTCCGACGTGGACATCGGCCGCCTCCTCTGCTTCCACCGCTCGCACGGCCGCATCGCCACCGTTACCGCGGTGCGCCCCCCGGCGCGCTTCGGGGGGCTGCTCTTCGACGGCGACCTGGTGGTGGACTTCACCGAGAAGCCGCAGGCCGGGGAGGGGTGGATCAACGGCGGCTTCCTGGTCTTCGAGCCGGGGGTGTTCGACTACCTGGACGGCGACGAGAGCAGCCTGGAGGCCGACGCGCTGGAGCGCCTGGCCGCCGACGGACAGCTGGCCGCCTACCGGCACGAGGGCTTCTGGCAGTGCATGGACACGCTGCGCGACAAGCGGCTCCTGGAGAGCCTCTGGGAGGGCGAGCGCGCCCCGTGGAAGACGTGGGAGTGAGCGGCTTCTGGCAGGACCGGCCCACCCTGGTCACCGGGGCCACGGGGCTGGTGGGGTACTGGCTCACGCGCCGGCTGGTGGAGGCCGGGGCCGACGTGGTGTGCCTGGTGCGCGACTGGGTGCCGCAGAGCGAGCTGGTGCGCACGGGGCTCTCCGGGCGGGTGAAGAGCGTGCGCGGCGACGTGCGCGACCAGGCGCTCCTGGAGCGGGTGCTGGGCGAGTACGAGGTCGACACGGTCCTCCACCTGGCCGCCCAGACCATCGTCGGCATCGCCAACCGCAACCCGGTGTCGACCTTCGAGTCGAACATCCAGGGGACGTGGGCGCTCCTGGAGGCGTGCCGCCGGAGCCCCGCCGTGCGGCAGGTGGTGTTCGCCAGCTCCGACAAGGCGTACGGCGACTGCGACCGCCTCCCCTACGACGAGTCCACCCCGCTCGTCGGGCGGCACCCGTACGACGTGTCGAAGTCGTGCGGCGACCTGGTCGCGCAGGCGTACGCGGCCACCTACGGGCTCCCGGTGGCCATCACCCGCTGCGGCAACTTCTACGGCGGGGGCGACCTGAACTGGAACCGGATCGTCCCCGGCACCATCCGCTCGGTGCTGCGGGGCAGGCGCCCCGTGATCCGCTCCGACGGCTCGTACGTGCGCGACTACTTCTACGTGGAGGACGGCGCCGCCGCCTACATGCTCCTGGCCGAGCGGCTGGCGGCCGAGCCGCGGCTGGCCGGCGAGGCGTTCAACTTCAGCAACGAGATCCAGGTGACCGTGCGCGAGCTGGTCGACCGCATCCTCGCCGCCATGGGCTCGGAGCTGGAGCCCGACGTGCGGGGCGAGGCGCAGAACGAGATCCGCCACCAGTACCTCTCCGCCGCCAAGGCGCGCCAGGTGCTGGCGTGGTCGCCGCTCTTCACGCTGGAGGAGGGGCTGGAGCACACCATCCGCTGGTACCGCGACTTCCTGCGGGAGGCGCCGTGAGCGCCACCGTGCTGCAGGACGCCCCCGCGGCCGCGGTCCCGGGGCCGATCGCCGGGTGCCGCGCCTGCGGGGCGCGCGACCTGGTGGACGTGCTCAGCCTGGGCCGCACCCCCCTGGCCAACGCGCTCCTGGCGCCGGAGGAGCTGGACGGGCCCGAGGAGCGCTTCCCGCTGGACCTGGTGGTGTGCCCCCGCTGCTCGCTGGTGCAGATCACCGAGACGGTGCCCCCCGAGCGGCTCTTCGGCGAGTACCTCTACTTCTCGTCGTTCAGCGACACCATGCTGCGCCACGCCGAGGCGCTCGCCGCGCGGCTGGTGGCGGAGCGCTCGCTGGGCCCGGAAAGCCTGGTGGCCGAGGTGGCCAGCAACGACGGCTACCTCCTCCAGTACTACCTGCGCGCCGGGATCCCCGTGCTGGGGATCGAGCCCGCGGCCAACATCGCGCGGGTGGCCCGGGAGCGCGGGGTGGAGACGGTGTGCGAGTTCTTCGGGGCGGAGCTGGCCGCGCGGCTGGCCGCCGCGGGGCGCCGGGCCGACGTGGTCCACGCCAACAACGTCCTGGCCCACGTGGCCGACCTGAACGGGGTGGTGCGGGGCTTCCACACCCTGCTCAAATCCGGCGGGGCGGCGGTGATCGAGGTGCCGTACGTGCGCGACATGATCGCGGGCACCGAGTTCGACACCGTCTACCACGAGCACCTCTGCTACTTCTCGCTCACGGCGCTGGACCGGCTCTTCCGCCGCCACGGCCTGGTGATCGGCGACGTGGAGCGGCTGGCGATCCACGGCGGGTCGCTGCGCCTCTTCGCCTTCCCGGCCGCCGACAGGCCCGTTCCCGCCGATTCCGTCCGCCGCCTCCTGGCCGAGGAGCAGGAATGGGGGGTGGACCGCCCCGACTTCTACCTGGGCTTCGGCGAGCGGGTGGAGGCGCTCCGGCGCGAGCTGCGGGGGATGCTGGACGGGCTGAAGCGCGAGGGGAAGCGGATCGCGGCGTACGGCGCCTCGGCCAAGGGGAGCACGCTGCTCAACTACTTCGGGATCGGGCGCGAGACGCTGGACTTCGTGGCGGACCGGAGCGTGGTCAAGCAGGGGCGCTTCACGCCGGGGACGCACCTGCCGGTGAAGGCGCCCGAGGCCCTGCTGGAGGAGATGCCCGACTGCGTGCTGCTGCTCACCTGGAACTTCGCCGACGAGATCCTGGAGCAGCAGGCCGAGTACCGGCGCCGCGGCGGGCGCTTCATCATCCCCATCCCCGAGCTCCGGGTGGAGTAGGGGGGCGGCCGTGATCTTCACCGAGACGGAGCTCGCCGGGGTGTGGCGGGTCGAGGTCGAGCGGCACGAGGACGAGCGGGGGTTCTTCGCCCGCACCTTCGACGCCGACGAGTTCGCGGCCCGCGGGCTCGCCACGCGCTTCCCGCAGTGCAGCGTGAGCTTCAACGCGCGCGTCGGAACGCTGCGGGGGATGCACTACCAGGCGGCGCCGCACCAGGAGGCCAAGCTGGTCCGCTGCACGGCGGGGGCGGTGTACGACGTGGCGCTCGACCTGCGCCCCGGCTCGCCCACCTGGGGCCGGTGGACGGCCGCCGAGCTCTCGGCCGCCAACCGCGCCGCCCTCTACGTCCCCGAGGGGTGCGCCCACGGCTTCCAGACGCTCGCCGAGGCCACCGAGGTGTTCTACCAGATCTCGGCCGCGCACCACCCCGCCAGTGCCCGCGGGGTGCGCTGGGACGACCCGGCGTTCGCCGTCGCCTGGCCCGACGCGGAGCGGCGCGTGATCTCGGCCCGCGACCGCGCCTACCCCGACTTCGCCGCATGAGCCGCGTCCTGGTCACCGGGGCCAGCGGCTTCATCGGGCGGCAGGTGGTGCCGCTCCTGGTGGGGCGCGGCCACGAGGTGCACGC
>DASVWD010000054.1 GCA_036389795.1 Longimicrobium sp. | reverse complement strand
GTGCCCAGCAGCACCAGGTCGTCGGGGCGGTAGCGGGCGTCGAACTCCTCCACCTCGTGCGCGAACTCCTTGAAGAAGTGGCGCATCTCCTCGGCCTTGCGCCGCTGGTAGCGGCTCTGCGAGTAGCCGCCGGCCTGCACGTCGCTGGGCGTGGGGAGCGGGTCGCCGCGGTACTCCAGCTCGTCGAGCAGCGTGCCCAGGTACACGCTCAGGATGCGCACGTGCTCGCGGTCCAGCAGGATCACCCCGTAGTGGCGGTAGCTCTCCAGCACCTGGGCCAGCGGCCCCACCACGGGGCGCTCGGCCACCACCAGCCGGTTCTGCACGGGGACGGGGAACTGCATGGCCTCGAACCAGTCGCCCCCCGCCTCGGCGTAGATCACCGCGCCGCGGTTGGCCTCGTCGAACTCGCGGTCCAGCCAGTCCTGGACGCGCTCCCACAGCGTCTGCACCCCCTCCTCCTGGGTGGCCACCCACTCCGCCTCCAGCTCGTCGAACTGGTCGCGCTTCTGGTTGAGGAAGACCTGGTGCGTCCGCTTGTTGTTCGCGTTCACCGACAGGTCGAGGAAGAGGGAGATGACGGGGCGCCCCGTCTCTTCCCGGTTGATGAGCCGCTCGAGATCCTGTTTGCTGATCATGTCCGGACGATGCCTCTGGGTGGCAGGACGCGCGGTAGCCCGCGGCGAGAACCAACCCGGCGGGGCTGCAAATCGGGCGCCACCCCGCGGCGCCCCCCGGGGAAGCGGACACGCCGCGCCTCCCCCCGCCCGGCCGCACCGCCGGCCCCGCGCGCGCCTGCCGGATTCTTCCTTTTCCACGGCGGCGCCGCCCATCGTAAGAAATTGGACATCAATGAGATGGCGATCCGCGGCCTTGACCTGTTTTCTAGATTTCAGGCACGGGATCTGAAGCACGGCGATCAACGGGCGCGGGCGGGTGCGCGCCCCTCGCAAGGGAAAATGAGCATGGCCGAGACGAGCTACCGGAAGTACTGGGACGCGGGCTTCTCCTGGGGCGACTACCTCGAGCGCGAGGTCCGCCAGCACAGGGAGATGTGGGGCGCCGTCTGGCAGCGCTCGCGCGTCCCCGAGTGGGCCGCCGAGCGGGGGAGGAGCCTCGGAGGCGGCTGGCGCCTGCTGGTGATCTCGGAGGACTGGTGCGGCGACGCGTTCAACACCGTCCCCGTCGTCGCCCGGCTGGCCGAGACGCTGGGGTGGGAGCTGCGCGTGGTGAAGCGCGACGAGCACCCCGAGCTGATGGACCGCCACCTGACCGGCGGCGCGCGGTCGATCCCGATGACCGTCGTGCTGCACCCGGACTTCACCCCGGCCGGGCAGTGGGGCCCCCGCCCCGCCGAGCTGCAGGCCTGGGTGCTGGCCGAGAAGCGCGCCGGCGCCCGCCCGGCGGGCGACATCTACCGCGAGGTGCGCCAGTGGTACGCCCGCGACCGCGGCGAGTCCACCCTCCGCGAGCTCCTGGAGGTGGTCGAGCACGCCCCCCGCCGCTCCCAGGCGGCCTGAGACCCTTCCGCGGCGGAGCGTGCGGGAGCCGTAACCGATTGTCTCATAACGGACCAGGCCTCCGCGGAGGGTGAGGCCGGGGCCTTGACGAAAACGCCCGTCTCCTAATACACTTGTTTCCACACGACCCCGCGCCCGCTTCGGCGCGGGGAAATCGTTGGCCCACCGACAGATACGCTTCAAGACGTATTTTTTTGCGGATCTAAAATCTGGAATTTGCGGGCTTTCGCGCCGACCCGTTCCGCCCCTGTGGACGGGCGCCGCCCACCTCGCTCGGGGAGATGCTCCCGGAGGAGTACGCAACGAGGTGACGGTGTCGGCGTCCAGCGCGGCCGGGCGCACCGGGACTGCCCGGCACCGGGTGGAGGTGGCGGACGGGAGCGCGGCGGCGCCGGCGTGCCCGCAGGGAGAATCCACCGAGTAGGCCGCCCGGGCGCGTGAGAGCGGCGTCCGGCCCGGAGCGGGCGCCCCCGGTCTCACCACCACCGCGCGGTCGCACGGACGAA
Source organism: Longimicrobium sp. (assembly GCA_036389795.1). Taxonomy (NCBI): domain Bacteria; kingdom Pseudomonadati; phylum Gemmatimonadota; class Longimicrobiia; order Longimicrobiales; family Longimicrobiaceae; genus Longimicrobium; species Longimicrobium sp. The sequence goes on along the minus strand of DASVWD010000054.1, from coordinate 679 downwards.
GGCGACGTATACAGTATACACGAGACCCGCGCAGTACGTTCGCGAAATTTTTTTGCCGCCACATCGTGCGGCAGTGCACTTTCGGCGCGACCCCGTCCACCCCCGCGGACGCGCCGCCACCTCCAGGGGGGAGTAGTAAAGGAGTACGCAATGAGGTTCCGGGCCCGTTTCCTCCTTGCCGGTACCGCCGCACTGGCACTCGCCGCCTGCTCCGACGCGGCCGAGTCTCCGTTGCTCGAGGCGCCCCTCGCCCCCGTCGCCAGCCGCTCCGGCGGCGAGCCCGACGTGCGCGACCGCTGGATCGTGGTCTTCAACAAGACCGTCGCCGACCCGCGCTCCACCGCCGCGCGCATCGTGGAAGAGCGCGGCGGCACGCTCCACTTCGTCTACCAGTACGCCCTGCGCGGCTTCGCCGCCACCCTTTCCCCCACCGCCGCCGACGCGCTGCGCCGCGACCCGCGCGTGGCCTACGTCGAGGCCGACGGCCTGGTGCAGTCGGCCGCCACCCAGTACAGCGCCCCCTGGGGGCTGGACCGCATCGACCAGCGCTACCTCGGGCTCGACAGCTACTACAGCTACATGGTGACCGGCTCCGGGGTGAACGTCTACGTGCTCGACAGCGGCATCCGCTTCAGCCACTCCGAGTTCGGCGGGCGCGCGGTGCTCGGCACCGACGTGA
>DASVWD010000053.1 GCA_036389795.1 Longimicrobium sp. | reverse complement strand
CGCCGCGAGCCCGCGCCCGCGCACGCGCACCTCGCCCCCGTCCGCGGGGGGCGGCGGCACCTCGCGCCCCAGCGCGCGCAGCACGGCGGCCGTGCTGCGGCAGTCCTCGCCGGGGAGGAGGCCGCGGAGCCGGCTCTCCCCGTCCGCGGCGGCCGCGAACATCAGCGCGCGGTGGGTGATCGACTTGTCGCCGGGGAGGACCAGCTCTCCTTGCACCTCGAGCATCATGGCGGGTAACCTATTCCGCGGCGGACAGCGGCGCCAACCGCGCTCCGTCCGCACGGCGGCACGCCCGCCGTCCGCCGCGGCGGACGCGCGCTGTCCGTGAACTGCGACACCTCCCCGGAACAGTTCATGGTGATCGGCATATCAACGTTTTCGGCCGCAACGACTTGGCTCCCCGCCGCCCTCCGGCCGGGGGTTTGCCCACGCCTCCCCCGGCCGCCGCAGCGGGCTCTCTCCTCCCGGCGGCATCTCCCGAAGTCCGCACGCAGGATGCTCCCACTCCGGCCCGCGCTGGTCGCCGCCATGCTCTTCGCGCTCCCTTCGGCCGCACGCGCGCAGACCTCCTCCGCGGGAGGGGTGACGGGCCGCGTGGTGGACACGAAGAGCGGGGCGCCGCTGGCCGACGCGGTGGTGCGCCTGGTGAGGACTCCCTACGACACCCGCACCGACGCCGACGGGCGCTTCACGCTGCACGTCCCCCCGGGGCAGTACACGGCGGTGGTGGACCACCCGGCGCACGAGCCGGCCACCGAGATCTGGTGGCTGGGCTCCGAGCTGCTCTCCATCACCGTGGCGCTGGAGCCGCGGGAGTTCGCGCTCGACACCGTCCGCGCCAGCTCGAGAGATCCCCGCGACCTGAGCATCCGGGTCAAGACCTGGTCCGGCGAAGCGCCCATCGTCTGGGACGAGGAGGCGCTGGAGAACAGCGGGTCGGGGAGCGTGGCCGAGTTCCTGATCCGGCAGCTGCGCCTGGTGCGCACCCCCTGCCGCAGCTCGAGCACGGCGCCGCTGATGTTCGACGCGTGGCGCGACGATTTCGACGAGTGCGTGCGCATCCGCGGCTCGGTGCGCAACGTATGCGTGGCCATGGACGACGCGGCGCTCCCCGGCGGGCTGGCGGTGCTGGCCAACTACCGCCCGGCGGACCTGGCGCGCATCTCCGCCTTCCGCGGCGGCGAGTTCGTGCTGATCTACACCAAGCAGTTCTTCCACAACGCCAAGTACTACCGCTTCCGCCCGCTCCCCCCGGCGGCGCAGATGGCGGCGTTCTGCCCCGTCAACCCCCCGCGGCCGTGAGCGGCGCCGTGTCGCGAAGGGGCGCGCGCGAACGTTCTGCTGCGTGGAGAGCGATCTTTGCAGTCATCCGGCCGGCGGTGCCCAGGGCCCAGTGGGTATCGGCGCCGGAGCCGGAGACGGTTCGGAAGATGAGACGCAGTCCCTGCCTTGCCGGTAAGCGCCGCGCCCGCGGCAACCCTTTCACCGCAGCACCTCGGAGCAGCATGAGCCCCCGATCCCTCTCGCTCGCGGCCCTGGCCGTGACCGCCCTCTCCCTGGCCGCACCGCTCGGGGCGCAGTCGCGCACCGTGGTGGTGGGGCAGCTGATCGACGCCCAGTCGCATGCGCCGCTCTCCGGCGCCACCGTGCGCGTGGTGAACACCGACATCCAGGCCGTCACCGGCACCGACGGGCAGTTCCGGCTGCGGCTGCGCCCCGGCACGCACAACGTGGCGCTCTACCGGCTGGGCTACGAGACCGCGCTGGAGACCTGGGACGTGAGCGACGCCTCGCTCGACGTGGGGATGATCGAGCTGGCCCCCGACGCCATCGCGCTGGAGGGGATCGAGGTGACGGTGGACCGCGTGGAGCGGATGCGGCTGAGCACGGGGATGCGCTCGCGCAGCTTCAACGAAGACGAGCTGGCCCGCAGCACGTACCCGAACGCCCTGGAGTTCGTCGTCGCCAACTACAACCTGATGCGCGTCCCCTGCCTCACCATGGCCACCTCCACCGCCGACGCGGGGTGCGTGCGGGTGCGCGGCGGGCCGCGGCGGCCGTGCGTGGTGGTGGACGAGGCCCCCGCGCCCGGCGGCTTCGACGCCCTGGAGGCCTACAAGACGCAGCACATCGCGCGGATCAACGTGTACGGCAGCGGCACCTTCTTCCAGATCTACACCACCGCCTTCATGCGCAAGGCGAACCAGCGCGACTGGACGCCGATGTCGGTGGAGGCGCAGATGATGGCCTTCTGCAGGTTCTCGTAGCGGTTCCCTGGTCCCCCACTCCAGATCGGAGATGCCGATGAAGCGCCCAGTCTCCTTCGCCCTCCTCGCCGTGGCCCTGGCCGCCGCCCCGCTCGCCGCGCAGGACCGCGTGGTGGTGACGGGCCGGGTGGTCGACGCCGCCTCGGGGACTCCGCTGGCCGCGGCCGCCCTCGACGTGGCCGGCTCCAGCGCGGGGGTGCTCGCCGACCGGGACGGCCGGTTCGAGCTCCACCTCCGCCCCGGCTCGTACGGGATCATGGTCTCGCGGATGGGCTACGAGACCCTGCTCGTGACCCTGGAGGCCGCCGGCCGGTCCGCCGACCTGGGGACGATCGCGCTCAAGGCCGACCCGGTGATGCTGGAGGCGCTCGAGGTCACGGTGGACCGCATCGAGCGCCAGCGGCTCTCGGTGGCCGCCTCCTCGCGCGTGTTCGGCGTCGAGGAGCTCTCCAACACCGCCGCCTTCAACGCGGCCGACTTCGTGAGGATGCGCTCGGGCCTCTCCTACACCTCTTCGTTCCGCGGCGGCCCCGCCGGCACGTGCGTGGTGGTGGACGACGCGCCGCTGCCGGGGGGCCTGCGCACGCTGGAGATCTACCAGCCGCGCGACTTCGCCCGCATCAACGTGTACCGGCGCGGCGCCTTCGTGCAGGCGTACACGCCGGCGTACCTGGAGCGGCTGGCCAAGCAGAAGTTCCACCCGATGCCGGCCAGCGTCCAGATGATCGCCTACTGCCGGATGAACACGATCTGACGCTCGGCGGGGATTCGACACGAAGGGGGAGCCGTCGCGGCTCCCCCTTTCTTTTTTCTCACCTCTGACATGATTCCGTTTTGCCGAGCTTCGTTCACGATCAAAGATCCGCAACCGAGCCTCACACGGAGTCGACGGAGTCAACAGAGGACCCGCTGGTGTTCTCCGTTGACTCCGTTTCCTCCGTGTGAGGCTTTTCCGTGGATGGAAATCCAGAACCGTTCTGCGAAATGGCACGGTGCGTTTCGGGTTCCTCACCCCCGCGGCCGGCGTGCGCGCGGGCGGGCGGGGGCGTGGTAGTCGTGCACCAGCTTGAGGCCGTGCAGGGTCAGGTGCGGCTCCACCACGGCGATGCCGCGGCAGTGCGGGCCGACCAGCTCCGCCAGGCCGCCCGTGGCCACCACCAGCGCGTCGGGGCGGCCCCACGCCTCGCGCAGGCGGCGCACCATCCCGTCCACCGCGTCCACCGCGCCGAAGAACACGCCGCTGCGCAGGCTCTCCTCCACCCCGCGCCCGATCACCCGCTCCGGCGGCAGGAGCCCCGCGTCTCCCAGGCGCGCCGCCCACTCGGCCAGGGTGGAGGCGGCGGCGCGGATCCCCGGCGCGACCGCCCCGCCCACCAGGACGCCCTCGCGGCTCACGCAGTCGTAGGTGCTGGCCGCGCCCAGGTCGGCCACGATCAGGTCGCGGCGGCGGTAGAGGCGGTGCGCCGCCACCGCGTTGGCGATGCGGCTGGGCGCCACGGCCGGCGGGTCGTCCACCTCCAGCCGGATCGGCAGCGGCACCAGCGCGCTCACCTGGTTGACCGGGGTGTCGATGTAGCGCCGGCACGCCACCTCCAGCACGCGGGTGACGGCGGGGACCACCGAGCCCACGGTGACCGAGCGGATGTCGGTGTGCGGGAGGGGGACCAGCGCCAGGATCTGGCGCAGGAGCAGCCCCGTCTCGTCGGACGTGCGGGCGGGGTCGGTGCGCAGGCGCCACTGCCCGCGCAGCTCGGCGCCCTCGAACCAGCCGACCGCCGTCTCGCTGTGGCCGACGTCGAAGACCAGGTCCATCGGGGGATTTCGGGGGAAGGTTCAGGCGGACGGGGCGGGCTCGTCCGCCGGCCGCACGGTGCCGGCGGTGACGGCGTGCAGCGCGCTCCCAGAGCGGACCCGCAGCGCGCCGCCCGGCCCGATCCCCTCGGCGACGCCCGTCACCGGCTCGGGGCCGGAGACGCGCACCCGCCGGCCGCGGAGCGCGTCGCGCCCCTCCAGCTCGGCCAGCAGCGCGGCGTCCAGCGCGGCGGGCGGCTCGGCCAGGCGGCGGAAGACGGCGGCGGCCACCGCGCCGGCCACCTCGCCCCGCGGCGGCCCCCACCCGGCGGCGATGCGCAGCGAGGTGGCCGCGTCCCCCAGCTCGGGGGGGAAGTCGGCCGGAGCGTGCAGGACGTTGATCCCGATGCCGGCGACGACGAAGCTGGGGCCGCCCCCCTCCCAGCTCGCCTCGCAGAGGATGCCGGCCAGCTTGCGCCCGGCCAGCTGCAGGTCGTTGGGCCACTTCACCATCACCCGCGCCGGGCGGGCGAAGGGGTCGAGCGCCTCCGCGGCGGCGAGCCCCACCAGGATCGGCAGGAGGCCGGGGGACGAGAGGGAGGGAGGGCGCAGCACCATCGACATCCACACGCCCAGCCCCGGCGGCGAGGCCCACCCCTTCCCCCCTCTCCCCCGCCCCGCCGCCTGCTCGTCGGCCAGCACCAGGGTGCCGGCGGGAGCGCCCCGCCCGGCGAGCGCGCGGGCCACGTCGTTCGTCGATCCCACCTGCCCGTACAGGTGCACGGCGGGGAGCCCCCAGCCCGCGGCAAGCTCGGCGGCGGAGAGGCCGTCGTAGCGCTCCGCCGGGCGGTCGGTCACGCGCCCTCCGGGCCCAGCTGGAGCGAGAGGTCGAGCGCGGGGGCGGAGTGGGTGAGCGCGCCGATGGAGATGAAGTCCACGCCCGTCGCCGCGAAGTCGGCTACCGTCTCCAGCGTGATCCCGCCCGAGGCCTCGGTCTCCGGCCGCCCGTCGCCGGCGGCGTGGACCAGCTCGACGGCCTGGCGCATCAGCCCGGGCTCCATGTTGTCGAACATGATGCGGTCCACGCCCGCGTCGAGCGCCTCGCGCACCTCGTCGAGGGTGGTGGTCTCGACCTCGACCCTGAGGCCGCGCTCGTTCTGCCGGCGCACGGCCGCCACCGCCGCGCCGATCCCGCCCGCCGCGGCGATGTGGTTGTCCTTGATCATCACCATGTCGAAGAGGCCGACGCGGTGGTTGGCGCCGCCCCCGGCGACCACGGCCGCCTTCTCCAGCCGCCGCATCCCCGGCGTGGTCTTGCGCGTGTCGATGATGCGCGCTTCCGTGCCGGCCACCGCGTCCACGTAGGCGCGGGTGACGGTGGCCACGCCGGAGAGGCGCTGGAGGAAGTTGAGCGCCGTGCGCTCGGCGGTGAGGATGCCGCGCGCGGGCCCGCGCACCCGCATCACCAGCTCGCGCGGCGCCACCGCGCACCCGTCGCGGGCGACGACCTCGACCACGAGCGACGAGTCGACGCGGCAGAAGACCTCGACGGCGATGTCCGTCCCCGCGACGACGCCCGGCTGCTTGGCGACGATGCGGGCCTCGGCGCGGCGCTCGGGCGGCACGGTCCAGAGCGTGGTGAAGTCGCCCGCGCCGACGTCCTCGGCCAGCGCGGCTTCGATCAGGGTGATGGCTTCGGGAGGAAGGAGCATGCGCCGGGAGTGAAGGAGAATCGGTGTCCGATCAGGTCGAGGCGACAAACTGAGGCTGGAGGCGGGCGGGCGCCAGACTCGGGCCCAGCGGGTGGGGAAACGTTTTGCTTGCTCCCGTCCCCGCGGAGCCTCATCGTTGCGACCGAGGCAAAAGCGCGATTCACCCGATGCAGGGAGATCCGATGGCAGTCGTGTCCCGCCGCTCCGCAGCCTTCCTCTGCTCCCTCGCGTTCGCGGCCGGCGGGCCGGCGCCGGCGGCCCGGGCGGCCCAGACCACGGTCGCGTGCGAAATCGGCGCGTACGTGATCGACCCGGACCCGCGCGGGCTGAACGTGCGCGCCGGGCCGGGCACCGGCTTCCGCGTCGTCGCCGTTCTCCCCGGCGGCTCCGATACGTCGGTGGAAGTGGAGGTGACCGGCGCCAGTGGGAACTGGCTGCGGATCCGGAACGCCACCGCGCCCGACTCGCTCCTGTTCCGGGGGCCGGGGTGGGTCTACGCGCAGATGCTCGGCACCGGCACGTCGGACCACGGCCCGGTGTCGCTCTACCGCGAGCCCCGGCGCGGGAGCGCGAGGGTGGGGCGGCTGGACACCGGCACGCAGGTCACCCTGCTCGGCTGCCGGGGCGGGTGGGCGCGGGTGCAGGTGGCGAACCTGACCGGCTGGCTGGACCCGCAGTCGCAGTGCCCGCTCACGCTGACGACCTGCTCGTGATCGCACCCTTACGACGGCGGTTTGTGAGTTTCTTCGATAAGAATAGAGGATAGGGACCTATGCAGGAAACACCGAAACTACTTTGGCCTGCCAAAAATGTCTGCATGCACTGCGGACACTTCGGCCTCGAAGAGCTTGCAGAAAAATCCGATCTCCGACTGGAGCGATTCTGGGATGACCTGAGTGCCTGGGGTCCGAAATGGACTGAGGGTACAATCCACTCCGTCTATTACTGTCCGAGATGTCGAAACATCACTCTCATTAGAACCGAATATGGACATGCTTCGTGGCCTCTCCACAAGAAACCACAGGTTCTATATCCTGTAATTCCGCAAGTACCTCCGGGTATGCCGGAGACAGTGCAGATGGCATATAAAAACCTTCTTGATACTATGTCAGAAAATCCGAGCACGCTTGCTGTTTCGGTGCGTAAGTTACTCGAAGCAATTTGTGATGATTACAATGCAATCGGCACCAATTTATCGTCGAAGATGCGGTGGATGCTGAATACAGCCGTAGTTCCTCAACGTGTCTTCGATCTGCTTGATGTCCTTCGGAAATTCGGGAACGCAGGTGCTCACGGGAATTATCCCCTGAGTTATTCTGATTCTACCTATTTATCCGAGGCAGCACGGTTGATCCTAGATTACTGTTACGGCTTGGCTGTTATGGAAAGGCAACTTCGTGCCCGTTCCGCCCAGCTTAACATATAGCAGAGCCCCAAGTCGATCTAAAACTTACACTCTGAAGTGCAGCTTTGAGTGCCTCACGACCCGCTCTGCTGTCCGGACAATATACCGACCCACTCCACTCAGTCAGCGGGGACCAGCGCGGGCTCCTCGGCTAGGGACTTCTCGCCGGCCAGGATGCGCTCGTAGTAGCGCTCGTACTGGGGGATGACCTTCTCCACACCGTAGCGCTCGACGGCGCTCACGCGGGCGGCGTCGCCCGTCAGCTTCATCCGACCGTCAGGCCGCACTGGCACCAGCAACTCGCGGTAAATCCGCCGCTTGCTACCAGATGCCCGGGAGCAGCCGATGCGGCACGCGCGCCGCGTACTCACTGTAACCAAGCAATTCGCGCCGGAGAAAGCGTTCCTCCAGCTCGAGCCGCATCACCATGAAAGTGATCGGCACGACCGCGAACAGCGCCGCGGCATACGATTCCAACCACAAGCCCAGACCTGCGAGGACCAGCGGAGTCCCGGCGTAGAACGGGTGCCGCACGATCCCGTATACCCCGGTGTCCACCAGGGCATGCTTTCGCTCACGTTGCAAACGGACCACGGTGGTCGCGAAAGCATTCGCCCGAAGCGCGAGGGCCTTGATTCCCCACCCGAACGTAAACAGGACCAGGCCGAGGTCGGCGAGCAGCGGCGCCGGCCGGGGCAGCACATGCCAGCGGAACACGTCGAAGCCGGCGATGGCCGGCAGTCCCACGAATCCCGTGGTTATCACGGCAAGCAGGAGCAGTCTGTCGGTCCAGGGTTGATCACCGTGGACCGGCAGCCCGGCACGCTCTCGAAGCAGGGCGGGGTTCACACGGTATACGGCGACCGCGCCGACAGTCCTGACGAGCAGCAGCACCGCCAGCAGCACCCAGGCGCGCCACCACGCGAGCGTCCCGGCTGAAACGAAGAGGGGGATCGCGACCAGTGCCGCATCGGCTACGAGCCGGGCAAGGACCCTGAGCATCGGTACCCCCGGAGCATGGTGGAATACGCGGCCGGGTGACGCTCAGGTGCATGGCGGTCGCGATCGGGTCGAAGCGCCCGAAATCCTGCACTCAATCGGCAGGCACCAGCGCGGGCTCTTCCTTCGGCGCGCCGGCCAGGATGCGCTCGTAGTAGCGCTCGTACTGGGGGATGACCCTCTCCACGCCGTAGCGCTCGACGGCGCTCACGCGGGCGGCCTCGCTCATGGCGCGCCAGCGCGCGGGGTCGCGCAGGATCTCGATCGCCCCCTCCGCCATCTCCTCCACGCCGCCGACGGGGCCCAGGTAGCCGGTCTCGCCGCTGTCCACCACCTCGGGGAGGCCGCCGGCCGTGGTCGCCACCACGGGGACGCCGCTGGCCATCGCCTCCAGCGCCACCAGGCCGAACGACTCGTTCTGCGACGGCAGCAGCAGCAGGTCGGCGCACGCCATGATCTCGGCCACGGAGTCCTGCTTCCCCAGGAACACCACGCGGTCGGTGACGCCCTGCAGCCGCGCCTCGTCGGCGGCCTCCGGGCGCTCGGGGCCGTCGCCCACGAACACCAGGCGGCTGGGCACCTCGCGCGTGAGCCGGGCGAAGATCCGCACCACGTCGCGCACGCGCTTGACGGGGCGGAAGTTGGAGACGTGCAGCACCAGCTTCTCGCCGTCGCGCAGGAAGGCGGTCTTCCAGCAGGGGTAGCGCTGGCGGTTGTACGCCTCGGGGTCGACGAAGTTGGGGATCACCTCGATGTCGTCGGCGGAGACCTGGAAGGCGTCGACCGTCTCGCTCTTGAGGTAGTCGGAGACGGAGGTGATGCCGTCGGACTTCTGGATGGAGAAGCGGGTGATCTCCCAGAAGTTGCGCTCCTGGCCGATCAGGGTGATGTCGGTGCCGTGCAGGGTGGTGACGATCTTGAGCGGGTGCCCGGGCCCCAGCATCTCCTTGGCGATCCAGGCGCTGGTGGCGTGCGGGATGGCGTAGTGCACGTGCAGCAGGTCCAGCCCCTGGCGCGCCACGGTCTCGTGCATCACCGCCGCCAGGGTGAGCGAGTAGTTGTTGTGCTCGAAGAGCGGGTAGTGCACCATCTCCACTTCGTGGAAGAAGACGCGCTCCATGAAGTGGGGGAGGCGGAACGGCTGCGCGTACGAGATGAAGTGGATCTCGTGCCCGCGCTCGGCCAGCGCGATCCCCAGCTCGGTGGCGATGGCGCCCGAGCCGCCGTAGGTGGGGTAGCAGGTGATGCCGATCTTCATCGAACCAGTCCCCAGTGCCAAGGGCCCAGTGCCCCAGTCAGAAGTGCGAAGTGCGAGGTGCGAAGTGCGTTCTTCCCAGGCACTTCGCTCCAGGTCCTCGAGTCCGAGACACCCCGGCCGCCGGACACCCTGTGCCAGCGATGGCGCTTCAGTACCCGGACAGCGGAAGATCGGTGCCGTGATCCCGGCCCGGTGCGAACCGGCCGGCTTCGGGCCGGGCGGCTGAAGCCGCAGCAACAACTGCAGAAAGCCTCACGAACTGCGTGAGGCTTCAACTGCAAACTGCAACTTCGCGCGCGGCTGCGACAGGGTGCACCGTTACCGGGCACCGGGCACTGGGGACCGGGCACTTTCGTTCCAGCGCCGCACGATCTCTTCGACCAGCTCCTCGCGCGGGCGGGTGGCGTCGAGGCGGACGGAGCCGGGGGGGAGCTGCCTGCGGTTCCAGGTCTCCTGGCGCTTCGTGTAGGCGCGGGTGTTCCGGCGCACCAGCTCCAGCGCCTCTGCAAGCGTCCGCTCGCCGCGCAGGTAGGGGATCAGCTCGGCGTAGCCGTGGGCGTTGAGGCCGGGAGCCTCCTCGCCGTAGCGGGCCACCAGATCCCGCACCTCCTCCACCAGCCCCAGCCGCACCATCTCGTCCACCCGGCGGCCGATCCTCTCGAAGAGGAGCTCGCGCGGCACGTCCAGGATGAAGGCGAGCACCGGCACGCCCGGCGCCTCGGGCGGCGAGCTCCTGTGCCACCACGAGAGCGGGCGGCCGGTGAGCAGCGGCACCTCCAGCGCGCGGGTCAGGCGCTGGCGGCCGCCCCAGCGGCGCAGCCGCTCCGCCGCGTCGGGGTCGAGCGCCGCCAGCCAGCGGTGCAGCTCCTCGTCGGGCATCTCCTCCATCCGCTCCGCCAGGCGCGCGCGGCGCTCGGGGTCCAGCTCCGGCTCGTGGAAGATCGGGTCGGTGAGCGCGCGCAGGAAGAAGCCGCTCCCGCCCACCAGCATCGGGACGCGGCCGCGGGCGCGGATCTCGGCGATCTTCTCCCGCGCGTAGCGCGCCCAGCGGCCGGCGTTGAAGCGCTCCGACGGCTCGGCGATGTCGATGCCGTGGTGCGGGACGCCGCCGCGCTCCTCGGGCGTCGGCTTGGCGGTGCCGACGTCCATCCCCCGGTAGACGGAGCGCGAGTCCATCGAGACCACCTCGCCGTCCAGCCGCCGCGCGACCTCGATGGAGAGCGCGGTCTTCCCCGACGAGGTGGGGCCGACGATGGCGAGGGCGTCGAACATCCAGTGCGAAGTGCGGGGTGCGAAGTGCGACAAGGCGGCGCAGGCGGCCGGGCCGGCCAAAGGATGTCGTCCCGAGGGAGCGTCCGACGTAAGCTGCGTCCGGCACCATGGGTTGGATGCTCCGAGGGATCTACTCGATGCGGCTGGGCGCCGGCTGTCTGTCACGGAGGCCAACCATCAGGAAGGCTGAGTAGATCCCGAAGGCGCCGCCGCCCCGAAACCGCGTCCGCACCGGAGTCCGGCGGCGCCTTCGGGATGACAATCAATGTTCCGAATCCCTAGCACTTCGCACTTCGCACCTCGCACTTCGCACTTTCCTCATCACGCACTCCGCCCGAACCGCCGGTGCAGCTCGGTCAGCGAGAGCTGGATCACCGTGGGGCGGCCGTGGATGTCGTGGTAGGGGAGCTCGGTGGCGAAGAGGCGGTCGAAGAGCTCGCTCATCTCCCGCTGGGTCAGCTTCTGGCCGGCCTTGATGGCGCCCTTGCACGCCATCGACAGCGCGATCCGCTGGTGCTGCGTCCGCGCCGAGTCCACCAGCGGCGAGCCCTCGGCCAGCTCGGCGATCACCTCGCGCAGGCAGCGCTCGGCGTCGAAGTACGGGTGCGGGTTGGGGACGGAGTGCACGATGATCGCCCGCCCCCCGAACGGCTCCACCTCGAAGCCCGCGCGCTCCAGCACCCCGCGCACCTGCTCCACGATGTCGTACTCGGCCGGGGAGAGCCGCAGCGTGATCGGGAAGAGAAGGCGCTGGCTGGCCACGTCGCCCGAGTCGAAGCCGCGCACGATCTCCTCGTACAGCACCCGCTCGTGGGCCGAGTGCTGGTCCACCAGGATCAGCCCGCTCCTCGTCTCGGCCAGGATGTAGGTGTTGTGCACCTGCCACATCATCGGCTGCCCGCCGAACAGCCCGTCCTCGCGCAGCACCGTCGGCGCCGCCGCGGGAGCGCCCGCCTCCGCCGGAGCCGCGCCGCCGCCGGCGACGAAGAGCGTCATCTGCGACTCGGGCGATCCGGGCGCGGCGACCGCCTGGGCGGACGCGGTGGTGGAGAAGCCGGCCGCGCGCGGCTCGCGCACCACGCCGGCGCCGTAGCCGGGCTCCAGCCCGTAGCGCACGGGCTCGCCGGTGGCGGAGGAGACGGAGACGGCCGCGGCGGCGCGCGCGCCGATGGCCGGGGTGCTCTCCAGCCCGGCCAGGGCGGCGCGGATCCCCGCCTCCACGGCGCGCTCCACGCCGATGCGGTCGCGGAAGCGCACCTCGGCCTTGGCGGGGTGCACGTTCACGTCCACCTCGCCGTCGGGGACCTCCAGGAAGAGGAAGAGCGAGGGGTAGACGCCCTGCGGGATGGTGGTGCGGTACGCTCGGTCGGCGGCGCGCACCAGCGCCCGGTCGCCGAAGGCGCGGCCGTTGACGAAGAGGTACGTGCGCCGGGCGCCGGGGCGCGAGGCGTGGGGGCGCTGCACCAGCCCGGTGACGGCCACGGAGCCCTCGCGGTGCGCCACGGAGATCAGCTCGTCGGCCGCGTCGCCGCCCCAGATGGCGGCCACGCGCTCGGCCGTGGTGGCGGCCGCGGGGAGGGTGAGCACGTCGCGCCCGCCGCCGTCCAGCGTGAACGCCACCTGCGGCGAGGCGAGCGCCAGCGTGGTCACCACCTCGCTCACGGCGCGGTTCTCGGCCGCGGTGGAGCGCAGGAACTTGGCCCGGGCGGGGACGTTGAAGAAGAGGCTCCGCACGGTGACGGTGGTGCCCCGCCGCCGCGCGCAGTCTTCCACGCCCGCCATCTGCCCGGCGACGACCAGCACGCGGGTGCCGTCGCCGTCGCGCTCGGCGGTCTCCAGCGCCAGCCGCGACACCGAGGCGATGGAGGGGAGCGCCTCGCCGCGGAAGCCCAGCGTGCGGATGGCGGCCAGGTCGGCCTCGCTCCGGATCTTGCTGGTGGCGTGGCGGTCGACGGAGAGGAGGGCGTCCTCGCGACCCATCCCGTGCCCGTCGTCGGCCACGCGGATCTCCGTCTTCCCGCCGTTCCGGATCGTGATCTCCACCCGCGCGGCGCCCGCGTCGAGCGCGTTCTCCACCAGTTCCTTGACCACCGACGCGGGACGCTCGACCACCTCCCCGGCGGCGATCTGGTTGGCGAGCTTGTCGGGGAGGACGTGGATCCGGCGCGGCATCGTCGGCGGTCGTCTCTTCGGGTGAAGTTCGGGTGCGGGGGAAGGTAGCCCGGGGAGGGGGGGCGGGTCAACGGGCAAGGCGAGGGGGCAGGGCGAAGGGCGGCTGAAGCCGCAGCAACAAAAGCAGGAAGCCTCGCGAACCGCGCGAGGCTGTGAAGGCCAACCCCCTGGTGGAGGCGAAGTTCGGCGGAAGAATGACGGGCGAGGCTGGTCTCGCCGCGACAGATGCCTATCGCGCCGGGGCGGGCTCCGTGACGTCCACGTGCGCGACGGGGAGGGGGGAGCCCCAGACGCGGGCGACCACGGGGGCGACCTCGGCGGGGTCGCCCGTGGTGAGGAGGCGGAGCGACCCCTCGCCGCCCGCCGCCAGGGCGCCGGCCTCGGCGAGCACCTGGCGGACGCGGCGGGCGATGGCCGGGGCGCTGTCGATGATGCGCACGTCGGGCCCCAGCGCGGCGGCGATGGCGTCGCGCACGAACGGGTAGTGCGTGCAGCCGAGCACCACCACGTCCACCCCCTCGCGCCGGAGCGGCTCGGTGAGCGGGACCAGGGCGGCCTTCAGCTCGTCGCCGTCCAGGTGGCCGTCCTCGATCAGGTCGGCCAGGCCGGGGCAGGGCTGCGGGACCACCCGCGCGCCGTCGCCGTAGTTTTCGACGAGCCGGGCGTAGCGCTCGGAGGCCAGCGTCCCCACCGTCGCCATCACCCCCACGCGGCCCGCCTTCGACAGGGCGACGGCGGGCTTCACGGCCGGCTCCAGGCCCACGACGGGGATCCCCAGGTGCTCGCGCAGGTGCTCCAGCGCGGCGCCCGAGGCGGTGTTGCAGGCGACGACCAGGACCTTGGCGCCCTGCGCCTCCAGCCAGCGCCCGGCGGCCAGCGTGCGCGCGCGCACCTCCTCGGTCGTGCGGCCGCCGTAGGGGACGTAGGCGTGGTCGGCCACGTAGAGGAGGTGCTCGGACGGCAGGGCGCCCCGGATCTCCCGGGCGACGCTCAGGCCACCGATCCCGGAGTCGAAGATGGCGACGGGCGCGGCGAGCTCACTCATTGCCCACGGGGATGCTGGCCTCGAGCTGCAGGCCGCCGGTGGGGGCGGGCTCCACGTTCACGTGCTCGTCGAAGTCGCGCAGGTGGGCGGCCACGAAGGCGTCGGCGCCCGAGAAGAAGAGCCAGAACACCGACAGGGTGATCCAGTCCTCGCGCTGGGCGCGGCGGTCGCGCGTGAGGCCGCTCACCTGCCCCTCCTCCAGCAGCCCCTGCTCGCGCAGCGCGCCGTCGCGGCGGCGCGACTCCTGGAGCTTGCGGTCGGACTTGTAGACCATCCACAGGCTCCCCGCCTCCAGCCCGAAGTAGACCGCCCCCCGCCCCGGCGCGCCGATGGCCGACTGCCCCCACCCCGGCAGCACCAGCGAGCGCAGGAACGCCCCGCGCGGCGAGATGCGGTAGCGCCGCTGCGCCGTGTCGCGCCGCGCGGCCGGCGTGGTGTCGCGCACCTGCAGCGGGCGCGCGGTGTCGGGCGTCACCTGCGCGCGCGCGGGCGCCGCCAGGGCCAGCACGGCCAGCGGAAGCAGGATCGCCAGGCGGCGCCACGGAGGCTGGGTCATCGTCGTCGGCGGAGCGGGGTGGAGCGTCCGGCTGCAAGGCGCGGTCCCGGGCGCGGTGGAACGGTAGCGGGAAGGGCGGGCGGGCGAAAGTGCGGGATGGTGAGGAGTGCGTGAGTGCGAAAGTGCGAGAGGACCCGCGGCCGGTCTCCGCTCGCCTGGCGGAGATCGGCGCGGCGGCGAGGGGTCCCCTCCCTGGCGCCTGGCGCGCCGGTCCCTCCCCCGCTGCGCGGTGGAGGGAGCTTTCCCGGCTCGTCGGCGCAGGTTCGAGGCTGTTGAAGCCTCGCGGGGTTTGCGAGGCTTTCCGCAGTTGTTGCCGCGGCTTCAGCCGCCTTTCAACCTCCCGCCCCCGCGCTGCACGCTTCGTCCCGCGGGGGTGACAGGCGTCAGACTCCGGCGCTAGGATTCGTTCTAGCGCGGTTGCGGGGGCGCCGTCCTCCCCACCGCGAGCTTCGATCTTCCACGCGGGCTCTTCCCCGTTTCGACGATGACGATCCGCCGACTCTCCGTCCCCGCCGCCCCGGCGCTCGCCGCGCTCCTGCTGACAGGCGGGCTCGCGGCGCAGCAGCCCGCGGCCGACTCGGTCACGCCCGGCCGCGTGGTGGCGAAGATCGCCACGCGCGCGGACGCGGGGCGCAGCTACGCGCTCTACCTGCCTTCCGCCTACACGCGCGAGAAGACCTGGCCGCTGCTGATCCTGATGGACCCGCGCGGACGGGCGATGGTGCCCATGGAGCTGTTCCGCGAGGCCGCCGAACGCAACGGCTGGGTGCTGATGAGCTCGTACAACACGCTGAGCGACGCCGACTCGGCCGCCACCGTGAACGACGCCTCGCTCGACGCCATGCTGCTGGACGCGCAGCAGAACCTCTCGATCGACACGCGGCGGCTCTACCTGGCGGGCTTCTCGGGCACGGCGCGGCACGCGTGGGGCACGGCGGTGCAGCTCGACGGCAACCTGGCGGGGATCGTGGCGGTGGGCGCCGGCTTCCCCTCGCAGACGGGGGTCTGGCGCGCGATGCTGCCCAGGCTCAAGCCGTTCGCCGTCTACAACACCGTGGGCGACCTGGACTTCAACCACGACGAGATGTTCGCCGTGGACACGCTGCTCGCGGCCACGCACCACCCGCACCGCCTGGTCACCTTCGCCGGCCCGCACTCGTGGCCGCCGAAGGAGGTGGCGGCCGAGGCGCTGGAGTGGCTGCAGCTCCAGGCCATGAAGTCGGGGCTCGCCCCGCGCGACGAGCCGTGGATCGACTCCGTGCTCGCCGCCCGGCTGGCCAGGGCGCGCGCGCTGGAGGCGGCCGGCGCGGGCGTGGACGCGCTCCGGGAGTACCGCTCGCTGGTGGCGGACTTCGGGGGCCTGCGCGACGTGGCCGAGGCCGAGGCGCGGCGGATCGCCCTGGAGCGCGACCGCGGCGTGCAGCGCGCGGCCGCCCGCCGCGACGCGCTGGCCGCGCGCTGGCGCCCCTACAGCGAGCGGCTGCTCGCCTGGCTCGCCGAGGTGCGGAGCGAGCCGCGCCTGCCGCCGCAGGGCCGCTCGCTGGCCACGCTGGAGGTGGAGCGGCTCAAGCGCGAGGCCGCCGACAGCACGGACCGGGACGCGGCGATGTCCGCGAGGCGGCTCCTGGCGCTGGCGTTCGCCTGGACAGGGGGGCTCGAGCAGGGGCGCTACATGAGCCAGCGCGACTATGCCCGCGCCGTCTACCTGCTGCGCATCGCCGAGGCGATCCGGCCGCGCGACCCCGGCGTCTGCTACTCGCTGGCGCGCGCCCTGGCCCAGTCGGGCGAGACGGACCCCGCGCTCGACGCCCTGGCCTGCGCGGTCGACTCCGGCCGCCTCCCCGCGGCCACCCTGGCCAACGACCGCCTCCTCGATCCCCTGCGCCAGCAGCCCCGCTTCGCCGAGATCGCCGGCCGCATGCCGCGGACGTAGGAGCTTCCGCCAAATCCGCAGATACGTTTCTCACGCAGAGTCAGCAGAGCCGAGCGAGGGGCTCCTCTGCCGACTCTGCTGACTCTGCGTGAGCCCTGAAGTTTTCCGGATTCGACTGCGAGAGGCTCACGGCCCGTTCCGCGAGGCGTCCAGGCGGATGTCGTGGCGGGCGAAGGGCTGGCCCCGGAGGCTCAGGCGGTCGCGGAAGGTGGCGCCGGCGCTCGCCACCTCCACGTGGAGCTCCAGGTCGGTGGGGAGGCCGCAGACGGCGTAGAAGCCGTTGTCGTCCGTCTCCGCCTCCATCCCCGTGGACCGGGTGAACACGGAGCCGGACACGACGTTGTACCCGCGCCAGGTGAGCGCCACCTTCACCCGGGCCTGGGGGCGCCCCTCGCGCGTGACGACGCCCATCACCACGCCCGGGAAGCGCTCCGGCTCCCCGGCCGGGCAGGCGCGCGCGACCCGCGTCGCCCGCGACGGGGTGCCGAGCGCCACCCGGCCCTCCTCTCCCGCGCGCACTTCCACGGGCGACGACCCCGGCACGGCGCCCCACGCGGCGAGCGCGGGGTGCGCGAAGGAGGCGGTGTAGCGCCCCTCGGGGACCCCGTCCAGCACGAAGCGGCCCGCCGAGTCGGCCACGGCGGACCACTGCGTGCCGGAGAGGAAGACGCGCGCGCCGGCCGCCGGGCCCCCGCCCAGGCTGTCCCACACCACCCCGGAGATCCGCCCCGCGCCCGCCGCGGCGCGCTGCGCCCCCGCCGCGCCGCCCGTCCTCCCCGCCTCGCGGACGGAGGTGGAGACCACCTCGCCGCCCCCCTCGCGGATCCACCGCAGCTCGCTCCCGAAGCGCGCCAGGATCGGCTCGCGCCCGCCGCTGATCCGCCCGATCTCGGCCGTGCGCCCGAAGATCGGCATACGGATCCACCAGCGGCTCACGATCCACTTCCCCGTGGGGAGCCGTTCGAACTCCACCCGCCCGCCGGCGCCCGCGCTCATCAGCGGGGCCGGGAGGTTCACGTAGCGGTACTCCAGCCGCCGCAGCTCCGCCGTCCTGCGGTCCAGCCACAGCACCCCCGCCACCTCGGGCGTGCGGTGCCGCGCTGGCACCGGCTCGAAGGCGAGCCCCACCATCCCCGCGTGCTCCTCGTCTTCCTCCACGCGGAAGCAGTGGTCGTCCAGGAAGAGGTCCGAGAGGAGCACGTGCGCGTCGGGCGCGTCGAAGACGGTGGAGTCGCCCTCCTCGCGCACGAAACCGTGGCGCGAGAGGTACTCCACCGGCTGGCTGGCGAAGGGGGTGCGCGCCTGCCCCGAGCGCCGCTCGCGCTCGTCGCTCTCCACGGAGAGCGAGGCGGGGTGCAGGTCGCGCCGGTAGAGGACCAGGTCGAAGTCCAGCAGCTCCGCGTCGTACACGTGCGCCGCGGCCGAGAGCGCCTTGCGGGCCTCTTCCCAGAGCACCGCGGTGGCCTGGGCGGCGCCGGGGCGCGGGCGGCAGCGGCGGGTGCCCCGCGCCGTGATCCCCTCCAGCGTCACCGCCTCGGCGCCGCTCTCCAGCCGGTACTCGAGCGTCTGCCCGGCGGCGAGCGCGAGCGGGGGCGAGGCGATGCTGCGGTAGCCGACGCGCTCGGCGCGCAGGGTGTAGGTGCCGGCGGAGGGCGCGCGCAGCTCGAAGCGGCCGTCCTGCCCGGTGAGGGCGGCCCCCCGCCGCGCGCCGCCCGCGTCCAGCAGCACCACCAGCGCCGCGGCCACCGGACGGCCGCTCCCGCGCTCCACCACCTCGCCGCGGACCACCTGGGCGGCGGCCGCGCGGGGGAGGAGGAGCGCGAGGGCGGCGAGGAGGAGGGCGCAGCGCATCGGCGGTTTCGGGTGGATCGGGATCTTCCGAACAGTGCTTCCGGCGATGTCGCGCGGCAAGTCCGCCGTTCGAAAAAGCCTCACACGGAGGGAACGGAGTCAACGGAGTACGACGAGAGAATCTCCGTTGACTCCGTTGACTCCGTGTGAGACTCCGGTTCCGGATCTCGATTCAGCGCCGTGATTCGCCGGGAGCGCGCTCGACGACGTTGGCGGGGACGCGGATGTCGTAGCGCGCGATGAGGCGGTGGAAGATCACCTGCTCGCGCCAGATCCCGTCGCCGTGCCGCACCTGCAGCCGGAGCCGCATCCCGGTGGGGAGGCGGCACGCCGCGTAGAAGCCGTTCTCGTCCGTATCCACCTCGACGTACGGGTAGCTCACCGCGGTCCAGCCGGGCTCCTTCCAGGCGTAGGTGTAGCGCACCCGCACGCCGCGCCGGGGGACGCCGTCCACGGTCACCACGCCCATCACCACGCCGCGCGAGCACTCCATCCAGCGCAGGTCCTCGGGCGTGCAGTGCGTGGCCGCCAGCGTCGTGAGCGAGGGGAGGCCCAGCTCGGCGCGGGCGGCGGTGTCGGGCCGCACCTCCACCAGCGCCGGGGCGGCCGTCGCGCCCCAGTGGGCGAGCGCCGGGTGCCCGTAGGAGAGGGTGTAGCGCCCCTCGGCCACGCCGGGGAGCTCGAACCTTCCCTCGGCGTCGGTGGTGTCGGCCCACCCGGTGCCGGAGAGGTAGACGCGCGCGCCCGCCAGCGGCCGCCCGGCGACGCTGTCCCAGACCACTCCCGTCACCCGCCCCACCCGCGGCCCCTGCCCCGCGGCCGCCGCCTCGCGGATCGAGGCGGAGGCCACCTCGCCGCCCGCCTCGCGCACGGAGAGGAGCCGCGTGGTCACGGCCCCCTCGGCGGGGCCGCGGGCGCCGCGCAGCTCGGGAAACGCGGCGGCGAGGGCGTACTGCGGCATGCGGATCGCCCAGCGGCGCACGATCCACTGGCCCGTGGGGAGGCGCTCGAACTCCACCCGGCCGCGGGCGGCGTCGTCCGGCATGCGGCCGGGGAGGCGCACGTAGCGGTACTGCAGCAGCTTGAGCTCCGCCGTGGCGCGCTCCAGCCAGAGCACGCCCGCCACCTCGGCCACCCGCCGCGCGCGCACGGGCTCGAAGGCCAGCCCGATCCACCCCGGGTGCTCGGCGCTCTCCTCCACCCGGAAGCAATGGTGCTCCAGGAACTCGTCGGAGAGGAGCACCTGCGCGTCGGGCGCGTCGTACACCAGCGAGTCGCCGTCCACGCGCACGAAGCCGTGGCGCGCCAGGGTGTCGACGCCGGTGGCGTGGAACGGGGTGCGGGCCTGGCCGGAGACCTGCCGGCGCTCGTCCGCCACCACCAGGCCGGCGGGCGACGTCTCGCGCTCGAAGAGCTGCAGGTCGTAGCGCAGGAGCCGCTCCTCGGCCGCGTGCGCCGTCGCCGCGATCGCCTTGCGCGCCTCCTCCCAGAGCACGGCGGTGGCCTGCCCGGAGCCGGGGCGGGCGCGGCAGCGGCGGCCGCTGCGCGCGGTGATCCCCCGCAGCGACACGGTCTCCTCGTCGCCCTGCAGCCGGTAGGCGACCGTCTGGTCGACGCCCAGCGCGAGCGGCGCCGAAGTGACGCTGCGGAAGCCCACCCGCTCCGCGCGCAGGGTGTAGGTGCCCGCGCGCGGCGCCCGCAGCGTGAAGCGCCCGTCCGCGCGGGTGAGCGCGGTGTTCGCGCGCGCGCCGCGAGCGTCCAGCAGGAGCACCAGCGCGCCCGGGATCGGCCGCCCGCTCCCCCGCTCCACCAGCTCGCCACGGACGGTCTGCGCGAGCGCCGGGCGCGCGAGGGCGAGGAGGGCGAGGGCGGCGGCGAGGAGGAGAGCGCGCGCGGTCATGCGGGTCGGGGGCGGGAGGATGGGGCGCTGGGGACGCTGTGAAACAATGCGCGGGGAGGGAGAAAACTGACGAGGGAACGGGGGATTGGACGAAGGCGGCTGAATCTCCTTGCGAATCCGAGCCGATGATTGCGCCTGATCCTCTCAACGCGATGAGTTTCGTAGGGGCGAGCATGCGAGTCCGAGCACAGCGGCATCGGCGCAAGGGGCCGCCTTCCGCGCATGAGCCGGCATCGTCGGTCGAGGCATGCCTCGCCCCTACGGATTCCCGATCAGAATCGCAAAGAGCACGAGCGACGGCGGAAGGCCTCCCCAGCGGCGTGGGGGCCTCAACCGCCCTCCTCGCTCTCCAGGCCCAGGTAGCCGAGCACCATGCGGGTCAGCTCGTCTTCCAGCGAGAGGCTTTCGTCGAGGAAGATGCGCGGCGGGGGCGGGTCGGCCAGGAGGACGCCCTTGAGCACCAGCCCCACGGTCAGCAGCGCGAAGCGGACCGCCGGCCCGGGCGCGGGGTGGCCGACGCGCTCGCGGCGCTCGAGCACCAGGCGGGCCACCTGCTCCAGCGTGCTCGCGTTCATCTCGTCGGCGCGGCGGCGGAACCCGGCGTCGGGGTGGCCCTCGGCGTAGCGCAGGAGCGCGCCCAGCAGCCGCCGGTTCTGCCGGTAGCCGGCCACGATGCCGCGGATCAGCAGCTCCACCGCGCGCTCCGGCGGCACCCCCGCCCACAGCTCCGGCGCCAGCTTCGCCGCGTTCTCCTCGCGCCGGCGCTCGAAGAAGCGGGCGAAGACGGCCCGCATCAGCGCGTCCTTGTCGGGGAAGCGCCGGTAGACCACCCCCACCGAGAGCCCCGCGCGGCCGGCGATCGCCGGCACCGTCGCGCCCTCAAGCCCCTCCTCGGCCAGCACCGCCTCGGCCGCGTCCAGCAGCTTCGCCAGCGTCTGGCGGCTGCGCGCCTGCCGGGGCGCGTGGATCGGATCGCCGTCGCTCACGGGCCTTGACTCCCCGGAAACGTGAATCTAGATTCGCGTACAGATGCGAATCTGTGTTCGCAATTTGACCTCCCGCGGCCCGGTACGCAAGCTGTCGCGATTCGGCCGCCCCATCCCCGATCCACCGAGGAAGAGATGACGCCCGCGATCGAGACCGTCGGCCTGCGCAAGCTGTATCCCCCGCCCCGCATGCCGGGCCGCCCCCCGCGCGGGGCGCCGCCGCCGGCGGAGGTGCTGGCGCTGGACGGGCTGGACCTGTGCGTGGAGCGGGGAGAGCTGTTCGGCGTGCTGGGGCCGAACGGGGCGGGCAAGAGCACCACGCTGGGGATCCTCACCACCCGGGTGCGCCCGAGCGGCGGGAGCGCACGGGTGGAGGGGGTGGACGTGGCGGAGCGGCCGGTGGAGGTGCGGCGGCGGATCGGGGTGGTGCCGCAGCGGCCGAACCCCGACCGCGCGCTGAGCGTGGTGGAGAACCTGGTCTTCCACGCCGCCTACTTCGGCATCCCCAAGGCCGTCGCGCTCGCGCGGGCCGCGGCGCTCCTGGACCGGCTGGGGATCGCCGACCGGCAGGGCGCCAGGACCGACGCGCTCTCCGGCGGCCAGCAGCAGCGGCTGATGATCGCCCGCGCGCTGATGCACGAGCCGCGGGTGCTGTTCCTGGACGAGCCCACCGCGGGGCTGGACCCGGCCGCCCGCCTGGCGCTCTGGGACGTGCTGGGCGAGCTGCACGCCGAGGGGCGCACCGTCGTGCTCGCCACGCACTACATGGAGGAGGCCGACCGCCTCTGCGGGCGCGTGGCGGTGATCGACCGCGGCCGGGTGCTGGCGGCCGACACCCCGGAGCGGCTCAAGGCGCGGGCCCCCGGCGGCACCCTGGTGGAGCTGGCGCTGGACGGCGACGCCGGTCCCGCGGCCGAGGCGGCGGCCGCCGTGCCCGGGGTGGACCGCGCCGAGGCCCGGGGGCCGCTGCTGCGCGCGTACAGCGGGCGCGGCGGCGAGGTGATCCCGGCGCTGATCGCGGCCGCCGAGGGACGGGGGCGCACCGTGCGCGACATCCACCTGGCCCGCCCCAGCCTGGAAACGCTCTTCATCTCCCTCACCGGAAGGAACCTGGCCGCATGAGCACCGCCGCCCTCCCCTACGACCCCGCGGCCGAGCCGCCGCGCGTGAGCCCGCTGGCGGTGTTCGCGGCGCTGCTGCGGCGCGACGCGCGCGTGGCGCGCCGCGAGCTGGCGATGTTCCTGCTGCGCGTCACCATGCAGCCGCTCCTCTTCGTGGTGGTGTTCGGCTGGCTGCTGCCGAAGATCGGGTTCATGGAGCGCGGCTACACGGCGGCGCTCCTCCCGGGGGTGCTGGGCATGTCGCTGGCGATGGCGGCGGTGCAGTCGGTGTCGATCCCGATGATCACCGACTTCGCGGTCACGCGCGAGATCGAGGACCGGCTGCTGGCGCCCATCCCCATCGGAGTGGTGGCGGGGGAGAAGGTGGCGGCCGGCGTGCTGCAGGCGCTCGCCGCCGCGCTCTTCGTGCTCCCCGCCGCCCGCCTGGTGATGGGGCCGGTGCCGGGTCTCACGCTGGCGCACGCGGGCGCGGCGCTGGCGGTGCTGGTGCTGGGGGCGGCGGCGTTCGCGGCGCTGGGGCTCTGGCTGGGGACGGCGGTCGCGCCGCAGCACGTGGGCACCATGTTCAGCGTGATCCTGGTGCCGATGATCTTCTTCGGCTGCGCGTACTACCCCTGGCGCGGGCTGGACCCGGTGCCCGCCGTCAAGTACGCGGTGCTGGCGAACCCGCTGGTGTACGTGGCCGAGGGGCTGCGCGGCACGCTCACCCCCGCGGTGCCGCACATGCCTCTGTGGGTGGTGCTGGCGGCGCTGGTGGCGCTCACCGCGCTCTTCGGCGTCCTGGGGATGCGCGCCTTCGAGCGCCGGGCGCTGGGGTGACACCAGAGCCGGGAAACAAAACCCCAGGCCTCACGCAGAGCAGCAGAGTCAGCAGAGAAAACCACGGCATGCGGTGTGTTCTCTGCTGACTCTGCTGACTCTGCGTGAGAAAAATCTTTTGCCTGATCCCCGGACCGATGACCCCGCTCCCGCTCGCCGACCCGCTGCACGTGGCGCTGTACGAGCCCGAGATCCCGCCGAACGCGGGGAACGTGGCGCGGCTGTGCGCGGCCACGGGCTCGCCGCTGCACCTGATCGGGCGGCTGGGCTTCTCGTTCCGCCACCCCCAGGCCAGGCGCGCGGTGATGGACTACTGGGAAGACGTGGACTACACCCGCCACGTGGCCTGGGACGACTTCGCGGCCGCCGTGGCGGGGCGGCGCGTCTGGAAGCTGACCACGAAGGCGGAGCGGACGATCTGGGACGCCGGCTTCGCGCCGGGCGACGTGCTCCTCTTCGGCCCCGAGTCGCGCGGGCTGCCGGACGACCTCCTCGCCGCCGAGCCCGGGCGCAGCCTGCGCATCCCCATGCGCGAGGGCGCGCGCAGCCTCAACCTGGCGACAGCCGTCGGCGTGGCGCTCTACGAGGCGATCCGGCAGGCGTCCGGACGCGACGCCGGAGGTTGATGCGTCACGCCGACCCGTAGCCGGCCTCGGCGCGAGGAAGGCGGCCATGCTCGTCGCGCGAAGCGCCGGAGTCCCTCCCCCAGGTTGTTTTGGGGGAGGGACAGGCGCCTCGGGCGCCAGGGAGAGGGCCCCCGCCGCCGCGTCGACACCGGCCGTCCCGGACGGCCGTTCGTTCGGGATTCCGCGCCGAAACACCGCCGCCGCAACGCGCTTTTGCTCCGTTGACACCGCAGGGGGCGCGGTCTACGTTGTCCGCCGCCCGCGGGGGGCACCCGCGGCGGCGGACAACTTCAATCATCTGGCCGAGACGATGGACAAGATCACGGTAGTCGGGGCGGGGAACGTGGGCGCCACGGCGGCCCAGCGCGTGGCGGAGAAGGAGCTCGCCCGCGAGGTGGTGCTCATCGACGTGGTGGAGGGGATCCCGCAGGGGAAGGGGCTCGACCAGTGGCAGTCCGCTCCCATCGAGGGCTTCGACTCCCGCGTCGTCGGCTCCAACGGCTACGAGGAGTCCGCCGGCTCGGGGATCTACATCGTCACCGCCGGCATCGCGCGCAAGCCCGGGATGAGCCGCGACGACCTGCTCAACACCAACGCCGGCATCGTCCGCCAGGTGAGCGAGAACATCGCCCGCGTGTCGCCCGACTCCATCATCATCATGGTCAGCAACCCGCTGGACGTGATGTGCTACGTGGCCATGAAGGCCAGCGGCTTCCCCCGCGAGCGGGTGGTGGGGATGGCCGGCGTGCTCGACACCGCGCGCTACCGCGCCTTCCTGGCCATGGAGCTGGACGTGTCGGTGGAAGACATCCAGGCCATGGTGCTGGGCGGCCACGGCGACACCATGGTGCCGCTCATCTCCTACACCACGGTCTCCGGCATCCCCGTCACCCAGCTGATCGACCGCGCGAAGCTCGACGCCATCGTCGACCGCACGCGCAAGGGCGGCGCCGAGATCGTGGGCTACCTGAAGACCGGCTCGGCCTACTACGCGCCCTCCGCCGGCGCCGTGCAGATGGCCGAGGCGATCGTGAAGGACAAGAAGCGCATCCTCCCCTGCGCCGCCTGGCTGCAGGGCGAGTACGGGATGCGGGACCTCTTCCTGGGAGTCCCCGTCAAGCTGGGGCGCGGCGGGATGGAGAAGATCGTCGAGGTGGAGCTGACCGCCGAGGAGCGCGCCGCGCTCGAGCAGAGCGCCGAGGCCGTCCGCGAGCCGATGCGGCTGGTCCAGTAACGGAGTGGCGAAAGACGCCGCGCCGCGCCCCCGCTTTCGGGAGCGCGGCGCGGCTCGCGTAACCGGCTTCTGCGAAGCCGACGAAAGAGGACGCAATGGCTACACGCAACGTCCGCGGCCTGTGGACGGCGCTGCGCTACCGGGGGCGGGAGGGGATGTGGTCCTGGCTCCTGCACCGGGTCACGGGGCTCGGCATCCTGGCCTTCCTGGTCATCCACGTGATCGACACCGCGGTGGTGATCTACTGGCCGGACTTCTACGACCACACGCTCGACCTCTACCGCAGCCCGTTCTTCCGGGTGGCCGAGCTGCTCATCTTCTTCTCCGTCCTCTACCACGCCCTGAACGGCCTCCGGATCATCGTCCAGGACTTCTGGCCGATGGTGATGGTGCACCAGCGCCGGCTCACCTGGGCGGTGGGCGGGGCGGCGGCGCTCGCCATCCTCCCGGTCGCCTGGATCATGCTGGCGCCGATGCTGGGCCTGGCCGAGGAGCCGGGCGCCGAGCGGCACCGGCGGCGCCTGGAGGCCGCGCAGCCGGCGATCGAGAGCTACCAGGGGCCCGCGGCGCGGCAGCCGGCGGCCGTCCCGCCGCTGCCGGAGGGGCCGCGATGAGCACGGCGATGCCGGAGGCGCGCGGCGAGGCCAGGCGGGGCGGCGGCTACCAGCTTCCCGCCCGCAAGGGCCGGCGCGGCAACTTCGAGCTGTACTCCTGGTTCTTCATGCGCATCAGCGGGCTGCTGCTGATCTTCATGGCGCTCTACCACCTCACCTGGTGGAACCTGGTCGTCGGGGTGGAGCACCTCTCGGCCGACCTGGTGCGCGAGCGCTGGACCAACCCCTTCTGGCGCCTCTTCAACGTGGGGCTCGCCGTCTTCGCCATGCTGCACGGGCTGAACGGCCTGCGCTACAGCATCGAGGACTACGTGCGCCGGCCGGGCCTGCGCGTGGCGGTGAAGGCCGTCGCCTACACGATCGTGCTGGCCGCGCTCGCCTGGGCGGTGTTCGCGCTGCTGACCTTCGATCCCGCGATCCCGCGGGGGGCGGCGGCGGCATGATCCACACGCACACCTACGACGCGCTGGTGGTGGGCGGCGGCGGGGCCGGGCTGATGACGGCCATCTACCTCTCCCGCGAGCCGGAGCTGCGCACGGCCGTCATCTCCAAGCTGTATCCCACGCGCAGCCACACCGGCGCGGCGCAGGGCGGGATCTGCGCGGCGCTGGCCAACCTGGAGGAAGACCACCCCGAGTGGCACGCGTTCGACACCGTGAAGGGGTCGGACTACCTGGGCGACCAGGACGCCATCGAGATCATGTGCGAGGAGGCGGTCCCCGTCATCATCGAGCTGGAGCACATGGGGCTGCCCTTTTCCCGCACGGCCGACGGGAAGATCGCCCAGCGCCCCTTCGGCGGGCACACGCACCACTTCGGGCAGGGTCCCGTGCGCCGGAGCTGCTACGCGGCCGACCGCACCGGGCACATGATCCTGCAGACGCTCTACCAGAACTGCATCAAGAACGGCGTCGACTTCTATGACGAGTTCCAGGTGGTCGACGTCCTGCTCTCCGGCGACGGCCGCTGCTGCGGGGTGGTCGCCTGGCACGTGCAGTCGGGCGACCTGCACGTCTTCCACGCGAAGGCGGTGGAGTTCGCCACCGGCGGCTTCGGGCGGGTGTGGTCGATCACCTCCAACGCGCACGCCAACACGGGCGACGGGGTGGCGGTGGCGCTCCGGGCCGGGATCCCGCTGGAGGACATGGAGTTCTTCCAGTTCCACCCCACCGGCATCTACCGCCTGGGGATCCTGATCACCGAGGGGGTGCGCGGCGAGGGCGGGGTGCTGCGCAACGACCACGGCGAGCGTTTCATGGAGCGCTACGCGCCGACCATGAAGGACCTGGCGAGCCGCGACGTGGTCTCCCGCGCCATCCACAAGGAGATCCGCGAGGGTCGCGGGATCGGCGGGAAGAAGTACGTCTACCTCGACGCCACGCACCTGGGCAGCGAGGTGATCGAGCACAAGCTCCCCGACATCGCCGACTTCTGCCGCACCTACCTCGGCATCGACCCGGTGAAGGAGCCGATGCCGATCCAGCCCACGGCGCACTACGCCATGGGCGGCATCCCCACCGACGTCTGGTGCCGGGCGGTGGACGCGAACAACCAGGTGATCCCGGGGCTCTACGCGGCCGGGGAGTGCGCGTGCGTCTCGGTGCACGGGGCCAACCGGCTGGGGACCAACTCGCTGCTCGACCTGGTCGTCTTCGGCCGGCGCGGGGGGATTGACATGGCGCGCTTCTGCGCCGAGGCCGACCTGCCGCCGCTCCCGGCCGACCCCACGGCGCGGGTGGAGGAGCGCTTCGGGGCGCTGCTGGCGACCGAGAACGGCGAGCCGGCCGCGAAGCTGCGCGAGGAGATGCAGGACGTGATGCAGGACGACGTCGGCATCTACCGCACCGGAGAGGGGATGACCGAGGCGCTGGGCAGGATCCGCGAGCTGCAGGAGCGCTACCGGCGGGTGCAGGTGATGGACCGCGGCCGGCAGTTCAACACCGACCTGCTGGAGGCGTGGGAGCTGGGCAACCTGCTGGACCTGGCCGAGGTGACCACGCTGGCGGCGCTCAACCGCACCGAGAGCCGCGGCGCCCACATGCGCGAGGACTACGAGAAGCGCGACGACGCCGGCTGGCTCAAGCACTCGCTGGTGACGCGCGCGGAGGGCGGGGGGCTGTCGATCTCGTACAAGCCGGTGACGATCACCAAGTTCCAGCCGAAGGAGAGGGTGTACTGATGCCGCAGGTGAGCTTACGCATCCTCCGCTTCAACCCCGAGACCGACGACCGTCCCTACTGGGCCGAGTACCAGGTGGAGGCCGACCCGACGGACCGCGTGCTCGACGCGCTGAACACGGTGAAGTGGTACCAGGACGGCACGCTCACCTACCGCCGCAGCTGCGCCCACGGGATCTGCGGCTCCGACGCCATGCGCATCAACGGGGTGAACCGCCTGGCCTGCAAGGTGTTGATCCGCGACGTGGGAGACACGTGCACCGTGGAGCCGCTGATGGGCTTCCGGGTGATCAAGGACATGGTGGTGGACATGGAGCCGTTCTTCGCGCAGTACCGCTCGGTGCTGCCGTTCTTCGTCAACGACTCCCGCCCGCCCGAGCGCGAGCGGCTGCAGACGGTGGAAGACCGCGAGCGCTTCGACGACACCACCAAGTGCATCCTGTGCGCGGCCTGCACCACCAGCTGCCCCAGCTTCTGGGCCGACGAGGAGTTCGTGGGCCCGGCGGCCATCGTGAACGCGCACCGCTTCATCTTCGACAGCCGCGACGACGCTGCGGCCGAGCGGCTGGAGATCCTGAACGACCGCGAGGGCGTGTGGCGCTGCCGCACCATCTTCAACTGCACCGAGGCCTGCCCCCGCGAGATCCGCATCACCAAGGCCATCGGCGAGGTGAAGAAGGCGATCCTGTACGGCACGGCGCGGGCGTGATGCGCTCCATAGTTGTAAAAGAGCCAGCCCCATACGCGTGATTGCGATCGGGCCGGCTCTTTTCTCGCTCTTGGTCAGCAACGCTTCAAGGCAGGGCTCCCATGGTATGGCTTTGGTCCTCATCTGACGAGTTCATGGAAGCAGTAGAACCCGTGCTGATCCGTGGAGTGACCCAGGTACGGACATCGCATCGAGCGGTCTGGTTTGAGAACGAGAGGAACCTCCACAAAGCCGCAGACGATCTCAGGAAGGCTCTCGAAGGCTTGGCTGAACTCGGATTCAAGGGACGTGAGAGAGAGCCTCCCCCGTGTAGCAAGAAGCTCCTGGATGCTGCTTGGGATCTAGTGCGCGACGGTATATACGCCGGTGAGACATTGCTCGTATACCACAAGCGGCTTGTAGATAGTAGCGCGGCATATGGTTTTCTCCATCAAAATTCAGTGGTGCAGTACTGGGACGGTTACGAGATGAAGCGCCGCTGTTATGAGATCAATCAATTTGTTACGGACGCAGAGGAACTTCTCACCGGGTATGCTGCATTGGGATCTGACGATGAACGTTTCATCCTCGACAACATTGACCTTCCGAGTGAGCTGGAAGCTGACTTCCTGCTGGCTCGCAATCTCTTCTCCGTTGGTTTCGATGACGTGGCGCTACTGATCGCCGGCCGCGGACTCGAAGGCGTGCTGCGGAAAATAGCAGAAGTCCGTAAACTCTCAATCAGTGTCAAAGGCAAATCGTCACCCGCCCATGAAGCTGACTTCTACGATCTAATCGAACTCGTGTATCGCGTACAATGGAAAAAGAAGAAGCAACGTCTGATCGGCACAGATACCAAATCGCTGCTCCATTACCTTCGGACACTTCGCAATAGCGGAGCACATGCTTCAGCTAGCGGACGAAATCCATCGATCCGTCCTCGGGAGACCGCTCTACTCGTAGCAGAGACTGCGAACCAGCTCTGGCACGAAGTTACCGGTACGCGTGCACGGCTTGAGCCGACTACCGTTGATCGGACGTGGTGAGGCCTTCCCCGCGAGGTCCGCATCACCAGAGCCATCAGCGAGGTGAAGAAAGCGATTCTGTATCGCACGGCGCGGACGTAGAGCGCGCGCCAGGTGAGTGGACCCCTTATCGTACGCGGGCGTATGCGCCCGATCCGGCCATGGTGCCGATCCGTTTCGAGTTCGCCTGCTGTTTCTGCTACAAACCGGGAAGAGTAGAAGGTGACGAACCGGTCGCAGTGACCATAAGCGGCGCGAAGGAAAACGGCGCCCAGACGTTCTACGCACATCTCGAATGCGTGCGGCGCGCATTTCATCCGCAAGTCCGGTTGGAGATTCCGTTCCCCTGGGACGCGGACGATTCTGATTCTGATCTGACGCTCTAAACCGAATAGAACTCGGGATCGACCGCGGAACCGGTCTACTCCGCTGCCCTGTGCCCGGGGGCAGCCGCCGAGCGCAGCCGCGCCTCGATGCGCGGATCCGGGGCGAGCCACAGGAGCGCCACCAGGACGTAGAGCGCCAGCGAGATCCAGGTGGCGACCCAGGCCAGCGCGATCGCCGCGGCGTACAGCACCGGCGAGACGTTCTCCTTCCACCTGCTGCCGACCGCCTGGGCCAGCGGCGACTCCGGGCCCTGCTCCGCGATGATCGCGCGTTCCAGCACCCAGTACGCCAGGGCGGCCGCGAGCAGCACCATGCCGTAGACCGCGACCGGTAGCGGGGCGAAGTGGTTCTCGCCCATCCACCCCGTGACGAACGGAACCAGCGACAGCCAGAACAGCAGGTGCAGGTTCGCCCACAGGATGCGGCCGTTGATCCGGCCGGCCAGGTGGAGCATGTGGTGGTGGTTGTTCCAGTAGATGCCGAGGAAGACGAAGCTCAGCACGTAGGTCAGGAACTTTGGCAGCAGCGGACGCAACGCGTTCAGATCCGCGTCGTGGGGCACTTCCAGCTCCAGCACCATGATGGTGATCAGGATCGCGACCACCGCGTCGCTGAACGCTTCGAGACGGCCCTTGGTCATCGGCTGAGTTACGGGAGGTGAGAGAGGGCGGGACGCGGACCTGTCAACCTACAGCGCGCCCCCGCCGGCCTCAAGGAGCACGGGTTGTGCGGACGGGCGCGGAAGTGTAGGATTGACGCACACTTGCACATCCGTTTTCCCCCGCGCCCGGACGCATGTCCTACCTCCTGCTCTGCCTCACGTCGTTCGCCGTCTGCGGCGTGGGGGCGCTGCTGCCGTTCGTCAACACGGAGCTGTACCTGATCGGCGCGTCGGCGCTGGCGCCGCGCGGGCTGTGGGTGCCGCTGGTGGTGGCCGGGACGGTGGGCGCCATGGCGGGGAAGGCGCTGCTCTACTTCGCCGGGCGCGGCGTGGTGAGGCTGCCGCGCGGGCGGGTGCAGCGCGGGCTCACGTCGGTGCAGGCGCGGCTGGAGGAGCGGCCGCTCGCGGGAAATGCTCTTCCTGGCCAGCGCCACGGCCGGCGTGCCGCCCTTCTACGTGGTCACGGTGGCCGCCGGCGCCGTGAAGATGAACTTCGCCTTCTTCCTGGTGGCGGGGTTCCTGGGCCGGCTCCTCCGCTTCACCGCCATCGTGCTGCTGCCGCAGCTCGCGAAGGGTGCGCTGGGCGGCTGATCCTCCGAAAACCTCCCGCCGGAAACGACCGCACGAAGCAACCGGCCTCCCACATGGGTCGGGTAGATTCCTCGTCGTTCCTCCTCGGAATGACAGCGTGTGGGACGGCGGGTACGGCGAGCCCTGGAATACTCCCGGAACGCCGAAGGGCCCCTCGACGCGAGGGGCCCTTCGGCGTTCGTGGTGCCTGCCGGGTGATCAGCTCCCGAAGGGCGTCCCCGACGGCGGGGGCGGCTCCTGCTGGGGGCGCTGCCGCACTCGCGGCGCCTGGCCGAAGTTGTACTGGAAGCTCACGTGCAGCGCCCGCGAGGTGAACGTGCGCTCGGTGAGCTGGATGAGGTTGTCGTCGCCGGCGCGCACCCGGAAGCGCTGCGTGTTGAACGGGTCCGACACGCGCAGCGTGAGGCTCGCCTTCTCGCCGTACAGCTTCTGCCGCAGCGACACGTTGGCGAAGCCCATCGCGTCGAACTGGCCGCCCTCGATCTTCATCGGCGCGCGGTAGAAGTACATCGCCGTGAGCGAGGTGCGCGGGGTGAGGTTGTAGGTGCCGTTCACCCGCGCCGACCACGTCACCGCGTTCGAGGAGAGCGTCGACTCGCCGCCGCCCTCGGTGACCATCTTGAACACGTTGAAGGCGGCGAACCCGTTGAACGCCTGCCCCAGCCGGAGCTGGCCGTTCAGGTCCGCGCCCCAGGAGTTGCCGGTGTCCAGGTTCTGGAAGCTGATCGAGGTGACCTCGCGCCCCGCCACCGTGTCGTCCGTGTTGATGATGAAGCGGATGACGTCGGTGGTGTGGCGGTAGAAGGGCGAGAGCTGCACCGAGCCCAGCCGGCCCGAGTGCTGGAAGCCCAGCTCGATGGCGTCGGTGTACTCGGGGTCGAGCTCGGGGTTGCCCAGGAAGACGTTCTGCAGGTCGAAGAACACCGGGAACGGGTTCAGCTCCTGGGTCCCCGGCCGGCGGATGCGGCGCGAGTAGCTCAGCTTCACCTGGTCGTTGTCGCTCAGCTTGTACGAGACCAGCCCGCTCGGGAAGAGGCTCACGTAGTCGTACGGGAAGCTCTCGTCGGCGTCGGCCAGCGAGAACTCGCGGCTGGCGTACTCGGCCCGGAGGCCCGCCTGCAGGTCGAAGCGGCCCGTGCCGTGGCTCAGCACCCCGTACACGGCGTTCACCGTCTCGTCGAACTGCAGCGCGTTGCTCCGGTCGCTGGTCGTCCAGGTCCCGGTCCCGAGCGGGTCCTCGAGCACGGCGAAGTCGCGGTCCAGCCAGCGGCCGGTGCCCTTGTAGCCCGTCTCCAGCTTGGTGCGCTCGGCCAGCGTGCGCGTGTAGTCGAGCTGGGCCGTGAGCTGCGTGGTGAGCGCGTCGGTCTCGTCGATCTCGCGGTCCAGCAGGCTCCCGCTCCCGCCCGAGCCGAGCCCCTGCCGCCAGAGCGCGGTGCGGTCCTCGTCCTGCATCCGGTTCAGGCGCACCTCGGCCGAGAGCTCGTGCTTCTGGGGCTGCAGCGTGCGCCGGAAGGCCAGGGTGTAGTCCACCATCCAGTTGTCGTTCTCGGCGTCGCGGATCCGCTCGTACGCGTCCAGCAGGGTGCGGGTGGCGTCGAGCTCCTCGTAGGCGGAGAGCGACTCGTCGGTGGCCCCGCGCAGGTTCACCAGCAGCGCGTTGGTGAGCACGTCGCGCCGGCCCAGCCGGTAGTCGAGGTTGGCGCTGAAGTTGTGGCCGAAGTTGCCGTTCGAGCCCAGGATGTCCTGCTCGGTGAAGGACATCGGCGACTGCAGCGGGCCCAGGCGGGTGCGGTCGTTGATCCCCTCGATGTCGCGCGTGTCGCTGTTGAAGCCGTAGCTCATGAAGAGCGTGGCGGGGCCGCGCTGATACCCCAGGTTCCCCGACGCCACGTAGCGGCCGCTGGTGGCGTAGGCCAGCGTGAGCCCGCCGGAGAGCCCCAGGTCGACGTTCTGCTTGAGGACGATGTTGATGATCCCCGCCATCCCCTCCGGGTCCTGCTTGGCCGAGGGGTTGGGGATCACCTCCACCCGCTCGATGGTGCCGGCGGGGAGCTGCTTCAGGTACCCGGCCAGCTGCGCGCCGCGGATCGGCGAGGGGCGGCCGTTGATCTGCACCACCACGTTCTCGTTGCCGCGCAGGCTGACGCGCCCGTCCTGGTCCACCTGCACCGACGGCACCGCCTCGAGCACCTCGCTGGCGTTGGCGGCCGCGGGGGCCACCTGCCGGGCCTGGTAGGTGTTGCGGTCGGGGGCGATGGAGACGGCGCTCCTCTCGCCGGTGGCGGTGATCCCCTCCAGCGCCACGGCGCTGCGGGTGAGCTGGATGCTGCCGGCGCTGGCGCGGGGCGACTCCGCGGTGACGGTGAACTCGCTCCCCCGGTAGATGCCGTACCCCAGCATGCTCACCCGGAGGTAGTAGGTCCCCGGGCGCAGCCCCTGGATGGCGAACGACCCGTCCGGGCGGGCGATGGCGCCGGCGACCAGCGCGGAGTCGGCCCGGCTCCACACGGCCACCGAGGCCGAGGAGATCGGGGTGTTGCCCTGCGCGTCGACCACGGTGCCGCGGACCTCGCCGGGGCCCGCCGCGGGCGGCTGGGGAGCGGGCCGCGCGCCCCCGGGGTTCTGGGCGTGGAGCGCTCCGCCTCCCAGCAGCGAGAGGGCCAGCGCGCCGACGACGATTCGTCTCATGAGGAAAATCCGGGTTGGACGGGAAGAGCTGGAGTGGTCGAGAGGGTCCATGGTGAACCTCCAGCGAAAGACATCGGGGGAGAGCCCCTGCATCGGGGACGGCGGCCCGTACGGCCCGCCTGCCCGCGAGGTTTCACCAGGGACAAACTGCGACGAAGGAGCCTCGCGCCCGGCCCCGGGACGCGCGGTTGCGCGGCGGCGCCCCGCGCTCGACTTTACCCCGTCCCGCCCTCGCTCCGGGGCCGCGACCATCTCTTCGTCCGGGGGTTCGGAAGATGCCGATGCCGCGTGCGCGCGCCGCGCTCCTGCTCCTCCTGGCCTGCGGCGCGTCCCCGCTGGCCGCGCAGGGGGAGCCGGCCTACCCCGCGCCGGTGGAGGGCGACTTCGTCGTCCGCGACTTCGTCTTCGAGAGCGGGGAGCGCCTGCCGGAACTGAGGCTCCACTACACGACGATCGGGACGCCGCGGCGGGACGCGGCGGGCACGGTGCGCAACGCCGTGCTGATCCTGCACGGCACCACGGGGTCGGGGCGCGGCTTCCTCTCGGACAACTTCGCCGGGCGGCTCTTCGGGCCGGGGCAGCTGCTGGACGCGCGGCGGTACTTCATCGTCCTCCCGGACGGGATCGGGCACGGGCGCTCCAGCCGCCCCAGCGAGGGGCTGCGCGCACGCTTCCCGCGCTACACCTACGACGACATGGTGCGGGCCCAGCACCGGCTGCTCACCGAGCACCTGGGGGTGAACCACCTGCGGCTGGTGATGGGGACGTCGATGGGCGGGATGCACACCTGGGTGTGGGGCTACACCTACCCGGACTTCATGGACGCCCTGATGCCGCTGGCCAGCGCGCCGGTGGAGATCGCCGGGCGCAACCGGATGATGCGGCGGATGATCATGGACGCCATCCGCAAGGACCCGGAGTGGAAGGGTGGCGACTACCAGGCGCAGCCCCGCGGGCTGGAGGACGCCGTCCACGCGCTGATGCTGATGGTGAGCGCGCCGCTGCAGCAGCACCGCGCCGCCCCCACGCGCCAGGCGGCGGACTCGCTCTTCGACGCGTCGGTCAGGCGGTATCTGTCGACGCTGGACGCCAACGACGTGCTCTACGCCTTCGACGCGTCGCGCGACTACGACCCCTCGCCGCACCTGGGGCGGATCGCGGCCCCGCTCTTCGCCGTCAACTCCGCCGACGACGAGGTGAACCCGCCCGAGCTGGGGATCCTGGAGCGCGAGATCCGCAGGGTGCGGCGTGGGCGGTACATCCTGATCCCCACCGGCGAGGCCACGCGCGGCCACGGCACCCACTCGCTCCCGGCGGTCTGGGGCCCGTACCTGGCCGAGCTGCTGGCCGCGTCGGAGCCCCGGCCGGATTGATCTCGGGCCGGGGGAAGGGCGGGTGAACCCGCGGCAACAACGGCGAGAAGCCTGCCTGCGCAGGCTGGTTCGGCGCGGGGGCCGGCTCCGGCGCGGGCAGGCCGGCTCCGGGGCGCGAAGCGCACGGGCGCAGCCCGGTCCGCGCAGCGGGCTTCGTAGAATCCGGGTAAGCCTTTCCCTTCCACAACGGAGCCGCGCGATGGACTGCGGAACCGACGCGGGCGAGAAGCACGACCGCGAGGCGGACCAGCCGGCCGTCCTCGCGCGGCTGCGGGCGAAGTACGCCGCGTGGGAGCGCGAGGTGCTCCCGCCGGTCCCGCTCGACCCGGCCAGGGCGTAGACGTGCCCACCGATCGAGAGCTGATGGGCGCGCACGCCCGGGCCCTGTTCACCCACGACGCCCGCTCCAGGCTGCTGCGCGTCAACGAGCCCGGAGGCGGGGCTCCCGCTCCCCGCCTGTTCCTCGGCCGGACGCGCGCGGGGAACCTCTGGCGGTTCCGGGCCGACCTTCCGGAGACCCTCGTCGCGGAGCTGGAAGCGCTGTGCGCCGACGAGCCGGTGGGCGTGGAGCTCCGCGACCCACCCCGCCACGCCGGGGCGTACGCGCGGCTGCTCGGGAGGCACGCGCCCGTGCGCGGGGTGTGGGCGGGGCCGGACTATCGCTTCACCGAAATCGCCGAGCCGTCGGCGCCCCTGGCCGCCGTCACGGAGGCGAGTGCCGGGGTGCTGCGGGGCGGCTTCGAGGAGCTGGTCGCGGAGCTGCCCGACTGGCAGCCCTTCCTCGCCGCCGTGGTGGAGGGCCGGGCGGTGTCCGTCTGCCGCAGCGTCCGTATCACCCCAGTGGCCCACGAGGCCGGCGTGGAGACGCTGCCCGATTTCCGCGGCAGGGGGTATGCGGCGGACGTGGTGGCCGGGTGGGCGCGCGTGGTCCGGTCCCTGGGCGCCACCCCCCTGTACAGCACGTCGTGGGAGAACACCGCCTCGCAGGCGGTGGCGAAGAAGCTGCGGCTGGCACCCTACGGCGCCGATTTCCACGTCACCTGACCGCTGCCCCGCCCCGCAGGCGGCCGCACGCGAGAACGCCCCGCCTCTGCACGGCAGAGACGGGGCGTTTTCGCATAGCGGGGGCGGGATTCGAACCCGCGACCTTCGGGTTATGAGCCCGACGAGCTACCAGGCTGCTCCACCCCGCGACGTGTGGCCGAACATTGCCGGAGAGGCGGTTTGAAGCCCGATACGAGATCGGTGGGTGGCATCCCCGCAGGTTCAGCGGCATCCGGTCAGGACGCTACATCCTCCGCGAGATCAGCCCCCGGCTTCAAAGGAGTCGGCTCAAACGCTGATCTCCCCGGCCATGTTCAACGCGATAAATATATGCGTCGCAACCACTTGAGTCAACCCCAGCCGCCCGCGCCGCGCCTCGCGTCGCCCCGCCCGGGTTGCCGCGCGCCCGCGCCCGCCCCAAGATGCAGGCCTCCCTGCCCCGTCACCCCCGTCCACCCGCCGAACCGGACGCCATGAGCACTTCCATCACCCGCCGGGAGTTCGTCGCCGCCGGCGCCGCCGCGGGGCTCGCGGCCGCGCTCCCGCAGCCCCTGGCCGGCGCGCCGGCCGTCGTCGTCCGCGGGGCGGCCCGGCCGGTCGTCATCGCCTCGGGGAACGGGAACCGCTTCAAGAACGGCGGCGACGCGACCGCCGTGCAGAAGGCGTTCGCGCTGATGATGCAGGGCTCCGACGTGCTGGACGCGGTGGTGGCGGGCGTCAACATCGTGGAGCTGGACCCGGAGGACAACAGCGTGGGCTACGGCGGGCTCCCCAACGCGGAAGGCGTGGTGCAGCTCGACTCCTCGGTGATGCACGGGCCGAAGCGGCGCGCCGGCGCGGTGGCGGCGCTGGAGGGCGTCCGCACGCCGTCGCTGGTGGCAAAGGCGGTGATGGAGAACACCGACCACCACCTGCTGGTGGGCCGCGACGCGCAGCGCTTCGCCCGGCAGATGGGGTTCACCGTCGAGGACGACCTCAACACGCCGGGCTCGCGCCGGCTCTGGCTGGAGTGGAAGCGGCGCACCGACCCCGCGCACTTTCTCGACCCCGCCACGCGGGCCGAGGCCGGGCACGCCGCGGGGCTGCAGATGGTGGCCGAGGGGCTGATCGACGCCGACCACTACTACGGCACCATCAACTGCAACGCCGTGAACGCGCGCGGCGAGATCTGCGGCGTCACCACCACCAGCGGGCTGGCGTGGAAGATCCCCGGCCGCGTGGGCGACTCGCCGATCCTGGGCGCCGGGCTCTACGTGGACGGGGCCGTCGGCGCGGCGGGCTCCACGGGCCGGGGCGAGGCGAACCTCTACAACCTCACCTCGTTCCTGATCGTCGAGGCGCTGCGGCGGGGGATGAGCCCGAAGGACGCGGGGATGGAGGGGCTCCGGCGCATCGTGTCGAACACGGTGGAGAAGCGGCTCCTCAACAGCCGGGGGACGCCCAGCTTCGGCATCCAGTTCTACGTGCTGAACGCCCGCGGCGAGCACGCGGGCGTCACCCTCTACCCCGGCGGCAGCTACGCCGTCTGCGACGAGAACGGCCCGCGCGACGTGCCGCTGGAGCCGCTCCTGCAGGGCTCGCCGCGGGACTGACGCGAGAGGGGGCGGGGCCGCCGCCCGCGGCCCCGCCCCCGTGTTCGCCGCGCGCCTCCGGTCACGGCCGGGGCGCCGGGATGCCCCGCGTCAGCACGGCCAGCGGTCGGAGCACCCCCCGCTGCCGCTGGGGGAGCACCCCTGGCTGCACGACCCCTCGGGCCCGCAGCTCACGCCGAAGCAGGTGTCGCCGTAGCAGCTCGCGTCCGGGGTCGACTGTTCGATGCACGAGACGTTCGTGTAGTCGCACTCGACCCAGTCCGTCCCCCCGCAGGTGGTGTAGCACCCGCTGTCCTGAGTATCCTGCGGCTGGACGGAGTCGAACGCGCGCACCGTTCCCCGCGCCCGGCGGCGCAGCGCCGTGGTGTCGAACGACTCGACGGTGAGGTCTTCCAGGTCCAGCGTCAGCTTTCTCATCGCGTCCTCCGCCGGTGGGAAGGTGGGGGAATGCGGCGGTCCCCGCGGGCAGGGGCGGACTGCGCTCCCCGGGCCGCCGAACGTGCCGAGATTCACCGTCAGGCCGTGAGGGGGACGGCCTGCACTCGCCGTGCCCGCGACGCTTCTTGTCGCTTTCGCCGCGAAAAGAGCTCGGCACCCCCGGGGACGCGCTCTTCCAGTCCGGAGATCATGATCCGCAGCCACGCTCGACGGACGGTCTACGATGGACGGCAGCTCGCGCTGGAGCTGGTGGGGTACGCGGCCTCCGGGCTGGTGGCCGTGTCGCTGACGATGAGCTCGATCCTGAAGCTGCGGGTGATCAACCTCGTCGGATCGCTGGCCTTCGCCGTCTACGGCGCGCTGATCCACTCCTACCCCGTGGCGGCGATGAACCTGTTCATCGTCGGCATCAACCTGTACTACCTGCGCCAGATGCTCGCGGCCCGGGAGTACTTCCAGCTCCTGGAGGTGCGGCCCGAGATCGACTACCTGCGCTACTTCCTGCGCTTCCACGACCGCGAGATCCGGCGCTTCCAGCCCGCCTTCGCGCACGCGCCCGCCCCGCACCACCTCACCTTCTTCGTGCTGCGCGACGCCGTGCCCGCCAGGGTCTTCATCGGCGAGGTGCGGGACGGGCGGACGCTCCGCGTGCTGCTGGACTACGTGACCCCGCCGTACCGCGACTTCAAGACGGGGCGCTACGTCTTCCGCGAGCAGGCGGAGTTCTTCCGCGCCCGGGGGATCGAGGAGATCGTCAGCGCGCCCGGGAACCGCGAGCACGCCGCCTACCTGCGGCGGATGGGCTTCGCCTGCGTGGACGACGCGGACGAGATGGCCGCGTACCGGCTGAGGATCGCGGCGTAGCGGCGCGGCGCTTCGGAGGGTGTTTACATTTGCTCCATAGACACGCTGTCATCCTGAGGGCGCAAACACCGAAGTCGCGTCTGCACAAGAGCTTGTGCGCCCGAAGGATCTGCGGGTGGGGACTCGCGCGTCTGCCGGGCTCACGCTCGGACCCGACCCGCAGATCCTTCGTCGCCGCCAGGCATCCGCTCATTCCGATGATCCCGCGCGGCGGCTCCTCAGGATGACAATCCCGGGGTTCGAGTTCGTGACAACCTCTTGAGCGGGTGAAAGTCCCTCCCGCGCGGCGCACCTCTTGCTTTCCTCCCGCTCCGCTGCACCGACGACACTCCAGTTCCCCGCGCGGGGTGGGAGCGCTTCTCCCACCCGGTGCCGGCGTGCGTCCGGTAGGCAGCGCCGCTGTACGGGCGATTCACCTCGTTCCCGGACCGACGCATGCTGCTGGAGGTGCTCCACGGGGTCAGCGTCGCGCTCTGCCTCGTCTGCGTGGCGGGTACGCTGCTCAGCTTCAGCAAGAGCCCGCGCTGGTGGGTGCGCGCGTGGGACTTCCCGCGCCCGCAGCTCGCCATCGCGGGCGCGGCCGCGGCGGCCGTCTACGCCGCGCTCTTCTTCGAGCGCGAGGCCTGGGAGTGGGCGCTGCTGGGCGCCGTGGCGCTCTGCATCCTCTGGCAGCTGCGCAAGATCTTCCCGTACACGCCGCTCGCGCGCGTGCAGGTGGAGAGGAGCCGCCGCGTGCGCCCGGGCGCGGACGGCGCGGGGGAGAAGCGCTCCAGCTTCCGGCTGCTCATCTCCAACGTGCTGATGGAGAACCGCCGGCACGACCGGTTCCTGGAGATGGTGCGCGAGAGCGACCCCGACCTGGTGCTGGCGGTGGAGACCGACGAGGCGTGGGCGCGGGCGCTGGAGCCGCTCGCGGCCGACTACCCGCACGTGGTCCGCCACCCCCGGGACAACTACTACGGGCTGATGCTCTTCTCGCGCCTGCCGCTGGTGGAGCCGCGCGTGGAGTTCCTGGTGCAGGACGACATCCCCTCGGTGCACACCGCCTTCGAGCTCCCCGGCGGCGAGCGCGTGCTCCTGCACGGCATCCACCCCCGCCCGCCCGAGCCGATCCGCGACCAGGACTCCACCCCGCGCGACGCCGAGCTGGTGATCGTCGGGCGCGCCGTCGGCGAGAACGGCGAAACACCGACGGTGGTGGCGGGGGACCTGAACGACGTGGCCTGGTCGCCCACCAGCGAGCTCTTCCTGCGCCTCAGCGGGCTGCTGGACCCGCGCGTGGGCCGCGGCCTCTACAGCAGCTACAACGCGAAGAACCCGCTCTTCCGCTACCCGCTGGACCACGTCTTCCACTCCAACCACTTCCGGCTGGTGGAGCTCAGGCGCTGCCCGCGCATCGGGTCGGACCACTTCCCCATGCTGGTGGAGCTGAGCTACGAGCCCGACGCGCCGCCGGAGCAGCCCCCGCCGCGCGAGGAGCCGGGCGACCAGCGGGAAGCCAAGGAGAAGCTGGAGGAGCAGGCCGAGGCCGCGCGCACGGGCGACGACCGCCCGGGGCGGGAATGACGGGCTCGACGGATCGCGCGGCGGGGCCCGCCCCGCTCGGGCGGCGGGTGCGCGCCTACGCGGTGCACGTCTATACGGCGTCGGGGGTGGCGCTGGCGTTCCTGGCGGCGGCGGAGACCGCCTCGGCGTCGCCGGACCCGCGGCTGGTGCTGGCGCTCCTGCTGGGCGCGGTGGTGATCGACGCCAGCGACGGGCCGCTCGCGCGGGCGTGGGAGGTCAAGCGCTGGGCGGCGGCGATCGACGGGCGCACCATCGACGACATCGTCGACTACCT
This sequence comes from Longimicrobium sp., assembly GCA_036389795.1. Classification (NCBI taxonomy): domain Bacteria; kingdom Pseudomonadati; phylum Gemmatimonadota; class Longimicrobiia; order Longimicrobiales; family Longimicrobiaceae; genus Longimicrobium; species Longimicrobium sp. Next base: position 77,473 of record DASVWD010000053.1, on the reverse strand, counting down.
CACCTTCACCTTCCTCCCGCTCCTGCTGGTGTGGCGGATGGGGTGGGTGCCGGCCCCGGGGGCGCTCTGGATCGTCCCGGCGCTCATCGCCTCGCTCTTCGGCTTCGCGAACACGGGGGCCAAGGACGAGGAGGCCGGCTTCTTCCTGGGCTTCCCGTCGTACTGGAACGCCGTGGCCTTCTACGCCGGGATCTGGCACTGGCTCTACGGCCCGTGGGTGAACGCGGTGGTGATCCTCGCCTTCGCCCTGCTGACGGTGCTGCCGGTGCGCTTCCTCTACCCGAACCTGGCGCCGCGGCCGTGGAAGCTCCCGCTCTTCGCGGGCGGGGTGGCCTGGCTCGTCCTCTTCTTCGTCATGCTGCTCGACTACCCGCGCGCGCCGGCCTGGCTGATGTGGCTCTCGCTCCTCTACCCCGCCTTCTACACCGTCCTCTCCCTGCGCCTGGACCCGCGCCGGCGCCAGCGGCATCCGTAACGTCCCAACCCAAAAAGAAAGGCCTCACGCAGAGGAAGCAGAGGTAGCAGAGGAAAAACCGCGAGGGCGATTTGTTCTCTACTGACTCCGCTGACTCTGCGTGAGACCAGCAGTCGTGGTTCATGCCGAGCATGATCGTGCGCCCCTCGCGGGAGGGGCGTATGCACGTGTACAATGTCGGGGCGCACCGAAGTCCGCGGCATCCGGCCTTCCCTCGCTGGAGGTCTCCATGTCCGACCAGAACCCGGGCTCCCCGAAGGCCAACCCCGACCGCGCCGCCGTCTACCAGCAACTCTGCAGCAGCTACCACCAGATCGACGACTTCCGCGCGAAGCTGCTGGCGCTGCTGCCCTTCGCCTCCGCGGCGGGGCTGTTCCTGCTCCTGAACGACAAGCTTCCCCACCGATCGGCCGTCGAGGCCGCCGGGCCGTTCTTCGTCCCCATCGGCATCTTCGGGGCGGTGGTCACGCTGGGCCTGTTCTCCTACGAGATCTACGGGATCCGGAAGTGCGGCGCGCTCATCGACACCGGCATCAGGCTCGAAAGGAAGATGAAGGTCCGCGGCCAGTTCATGAGCCGTCCGAACTGCCTGGTCAACGAGCCGCTCGCCGCCGGCGTCATCTACCCGGCGGTGCTCGCGGGGTGGCTGTTCCTCGCCCTGGTCGCGTGGAGCGCAACGGCCGCCCTGGCCGTCGCGGGCCTCGTCTTTCTCGTGGGCTTCGCGTTCATGCTCGCCTGGGACGTCGGCATGGTGCGGAAGGCTCGCGAGCGGGAAAACCAGGCGCTCGCGGCCGATCGGCTTCGAGACGCCGGGCTCCGGGAGTCGAGGGGCCGATCGGGTGACTCGCCGCCCGCAACCGCGCTGCGCTGACGGACGCCATGAGCTTCGACACGGCTGCGTTCCGCGACTGGCTCGCCCGCTACGGGCTCGCGTGGGAGGGGCGCGACCCCGAAACGGCCGCGCTCCTCTTCGCCCCCGACGCGCTGTACCACTGGACCCCGTTCGAGGCGCCGAAGCGCGGCCGCGAGGAGATCGCCGGGGCGTGGCGGAGCGCCACGTCGCGGCAGGAGGGCGTCCGCTTCGCCTGGGAAGTGATCTGCGCGACGGGGAACCGCGGCTTCGCCCACTGGCGGGCCTCGTTCCGGCGCGCCGGCGCCGGCCACACGGTGCGCATCGACGGCATTCTCTCCGCCGCGTTCGGCGAGGACGGCCTCTGCACCGAGTTCCACGAGTGGTGGCACTCCGACGAGCCGCCCGCCCCGCGGCCTTCCCCGGAAAGCGCCGCGGCGGACGTCGGCCACGGCCGTCTCGACCGGGAGACCCCGTGCTGAGCGCTGCGGCGGACGTGTGGGCGAGCGGCGACGCGTACGAGCCGTACATCGGGCGCTGGAGCCGGCCGGTCGCGCGCGAGTTCGTGGCCTGGCTCGCGGCGGCCCCGGGCGCCGGCTGGCTCGACGTCGGGTGCGGGACGGGGGCGCTGACGGAGGCGATCCTCGGCGCCGCCGCGCCCGCGCGCGTCCAGGCGGTCGACCCGTCGCCCGGCTACGTCCTGTACGCGCGCGGCCGCGTGGCCGACCGGCGGGCCGCCTTCCTGGTGGCGGACGCGCGCTCGCTGCCGCAGCGCGGGCGGAGCGTCGACGTCGCCGTCTCCGCCCTCGCGCTCAACTTCATCCCGCGGCCGGACGCCGCCCTCGCGGAGATGGCGCGGGCCGTCCGCGCGGGCGGCACCGTGGCGGCGTACGTGTGGGATTACGCGGACGGGATGCAGCTCATCCGCCGCTTCTGGGACGCGGCCGCCGCGCTCGACCCCGGCGCGGCGGAGCTCGACGAGGCGCGCCGCTTCCCCCTCTGCCACCCCGCCGCGCTGGAGGCGCTCTTCCGCGGCGCCGGGCTGCGGGCGGTCGAGAGCCGGGCGATCGACGTGCCGACGCGGTTCCGGGACTTCGACGACTACTGGAGGCCGTTCCTGGGCGGCCAGGGGCCGGCCCCGGGATACGCGATGGGTCTCGGCGAGGAGCGCCGCGCGGAGCTGCGCGAGCGGCTCCGCGCGACGCTCCCGGCCGCCGCCGACGGCTCGATCGAGCTGGTGGCGCGCGCCTGGGCCGTGCGCGGCACGCGCGCCTGACCAGGCGTTCCGGGGAGATCCCGTGAAGGTCGCCGCGTACCAGGCTCCCCTCCTCGCCCCCGGCTCGATGGAGGCCCTGGACCTGGTCCGCGAGCAGGTCGCCCGGTGCGAGGCCGCGGGGGTGGAGATCCTCTGCTGTCCCGAGGGGGTGCTGGGCGGCCTGGCGGACTACGCGCCCCGGCCCGCCGAGATCGCCATCGACGTGGAAGGGGGCGAGCTGGACAGGGTCCTCGCGCCCCTCGCGAGCGCCACCGTCACCACCATCGTGGGGTTCACGGAGGTCGACCGGCGGGGGCGGCTCTACAACGCCGCGGCGGTCTTCCACCGGGGCTCGGTCGCCGGCGTGTACCGCAAGCTCCACCCGGCGATCCGCCGCTCGGTCTACGCGGCCGGCGACGCCATGCCGGTGTTCACGGCCGGCGGGCTGACGTTCGGGATCCTCGTCTGCCGGGACTCGAACTTCGCCGAGCCGGCGAGGCGCATGGCCGCGCAGGGAGCGGCGGCCCTGTTCGTGCCCACGAACAACGGCCTCCCGCCGGCGAAGGGCGGTCCCGAGATCGTCGCCGAGGCCAGGCGCGCCGACGTCGCCCGGGCGACGGAAAACGGCGTCTGGGTGATCCGCGCCGACGTCGCGGGGCGGGCCGCGGACCTCGTCTCCCACGGGTCGTCCGGGATCGTCGCCCCGGACGGGAGGGTGCTGGCGACGGCGCGGCGGCTCCGGCCGGACCTGGTGGTCGCGGACATCGAGACCGCGCCCCGCGAGCGGCGCCGGGCTGCGTCATCATCCTTCCGCCAGGGGTGACCGGCCGATGGATCCCGGCGTTGAGGACGCGAACGGCCGCGCGCTGCTGCGGCACTTCCTGGCCGCGCTCGCCTATCGCACGCAGAAGGCGCTGCGCGGCGCCCCGGCCGGCTTCGCCGACTTCCGTGCGGGGCGGGACGTCCGCACCCCCCGCGAGCTGGTGCGCCACATGGCGAGCGTGCTCGGCTACGCGCGCACCTACTTCGTCGGCGGCGTCTACCGGGCCGAGCCGCTCGAATCGCTCGAGGCCGAGGTGGAGCGCTTCCACGCCGTCCTGGCCGACCTCGCGGCGCACCTGGGCGCGGGCACGCCGCTGCGGGAGATCACCCCGGAGCAGCTGCTGCAGGGCCCGCTCGCGGACGCCATGACGCACGCGGGGCAGCTCGCCATGCTGCGGCGCCTGGCGGGATCGCCCGTCGCGTCGGAGAACTTCATCTTCGCGGACGTCTCGCCCGACCGGCTGGGATCGGCCCAGCCGCTCCCCGCCGCGCCCGACTCACCGTGGATGGGGAAGCTCGTGCACCTCGCGTGGCGCGTGTCCCGATGGCTGCACCGGCGGTGAAGGCGGCAAAGAAGCACCAGGTGTCCGAACCCACAGCACGGAGGCCAGGATGAGCGATTCCACCGCTACCGCCACGTCCGCCAACGTCCGGCAGGCCGTCCCGTTCTTCGGCGTGACGAGCATGGACGCCTCGCTGCGCTACTACGTCGACGGGCTTGGCTTCACGATGACGCTCAACTGGATCGTCGAGGGGAAGGTGCGCTGGTGCTGGCTGGAGCGCGGCGGCGCCGCGCTGATGCTGCAGGAGTTCAGGCCGGAATGGGTGCCCGAAGGCAAGCTCGGCAACGGTATGTCGATCTGCTTCATCTGCGAAGACGCGATCGCGCTCTACCGCGAGTTCACCGCCCGCGGCATCGAGGCGCAGCGCCCGTTCGTCGGCAACCGGATGTGGGTGACGTCGCTCAAGGACCCGGACGGCTACGAGCTCTACTTCGAGAGCATGACCGACGCACCGGAGGAGTCGGAGTACACGGAGTGAGCCGCCGGATGCCGCCCTCCACCCGTCGCGAAGCATGACCGAGCCATCCCCCGCCATCGAGCGCGCGCCCGAACCGTCCGCGCCGCCGCGGAACCTGGAGGAGTACGAGGCCGCCGCGCGCGCCGTGCTCCCGCGCGACGTCTACGACTACTACGCGGGCGGCGCCGAAGACGAGCGGACGCTGCGCGCCAACCGCGACGCGTACGGCTGGTTCTACCTGCGCCCGCGCGTGCTGGTGGACGTGGGCGCCGTGGACCTCTCGGTGGAGCTGCTGGGCGAGCGGCTGTCGCTGCCGGTGCTGCTGGCGCCCACCGCCTTCCAGCGCCTGGCGCACCCCGACGGCGAGCTGGCCAGCGCCCGCGCCGCGCGCGCCGCCGGCACGCTGCTGGTGGCCAGCACCCTCGCCACCACCGCGGTGGAAGACGTCGCCCGCGCCGCGCCGGGGCCGCTCTGGTTCCAGCTCTACGTCTACCGCCGGCGCGAGATCACCCGCGAGCTGATCCGGCGCGCCGAGGCCGCGGGGTGCGGCGCCATCGTGGTCACCACCACGGTGCCCGTGCAGGGCAACCGCGAGCGCGACAGCCGCAACGCCTTCCGCCTCCCGCCGGGGGTGGAGATGGCGAACTTCCACGGGATGGCGCAGGCGCGCTTCCCCGACGCGGAGGGCTCCGGGCTCGACGCCTTCATCGGGCGCGAGTTCGACCCCACGCTCACCTGGGACGTGGTCGAGTGGGTGCGGGGCGCCACCCGGCTGCCGGTGGTGCTCAAGGGGGTCGTCACCCCGGAGGACGCGCGGCTGGCCGTGGAGCACGGCGCGGACGCGGTGATCGTCTCCAACCACGGCGGCCGCCAGCTCGACGGCGCCGAGCCCACCCTCTTCGCGCTCCCCCGCGTGGCCGAGGCGGTGGCGGGCCGCATTCCCGTGCTCCTGGACGGCGGCGTCCGGCGCGGCACCGACGTGGCCAAGGCGCTCGCGCTCGGCGCCCGCGCCGTGCTCATCGGCCGCCCCGCGCTGTGGGGGCTGGCGGTGGGCGGCCAGGCCGGCGTCGAGCGCGTGCTGGCGATCCTGCGCGTCGAGCTGGAGCGCACCCTGGCCCTCCTCGGCCGCCCGACCCCCGCCGCCCTGGACCGCGCCGCCGTCTGCCACGTCTCGGAAACCTATCGGGCGGCCACGGGTTGAAGAGCTGAGCCCGCGCGTATCGCTCGCCTCCGCACACCCCGCGACGAATCGGCCGTCGTCGCGGCGGTCCCACGGGTTACGGCGCGCCGGGCGCGCCCGCGTAAGTCAAACCCACGCGAGAGCTTGCGAAGTCGCGACGGACCCGCGACATTCGCTCTCCCCGCCCCTGACTTCACCACCGTCCATCGCGCTTCGCCGCCGCAGGATGCTCACCCGCTGGTTCCCGCTCGCCCGCAGCCTCGACCGCTTCGGCCTCGCCGGCACGGCCGCGATCCTGATCGCGGCGTCCGTGGCGCTGTCGGTGCTGGTGACGTGCGCGGTGATGGAGCTCTGGCTGGGCGGCGTGAGCGTGGCCGGCGCCGTGCTGGGCGCGCTGGTGCCGGCGGTGTGCGCGCCGCCCTTCATCGTGGCGCTGCTGAGGGTGGTGGTGCAGCTGCGCGGCACCCGCGAGGAGCTGCGCCGGCTCACGCTCACCGACGAGCTGACGGGCGCCTTCAACCGCCGGCACTTCGTGGCCCTGGCCGAGAAGGAGTTCGCCCGCGCCCGGCGCTACGGGCAGCCGTTCTCGGTGGTGATGATGGACCTGGACGACTTCAAGGACGTCAACGACCGCCACGGCCACGGCGGCGGCGACCACGTGATCCGCGTCGTCAGCGAACTGTGCCGCTCCGGGATCCGCGAGAGCGACCTGTTCGCGCGCCTGGGCGGCGACGAGTTCGTGCTCCTCCTTCCCAACACCGGCCGCAGGCGCGCCTTCGAGAGCGCGAAGCGCCTGCAGCGGCTGATCGCCGTCACCCCGGTGCGCTGGCGGGGCGAGCGGATCGCCGTGAACGCCAGCCTGGGCGTGGCCACCTGGTCCCCCTCCATCCGCGAGCTCGACGAGCTCCTCCTGGCCGCCGACCACGCCCTCTTCGCCGCCAAGCGCGCCGGGAAGGACGAAGTCGCCGTCGCCCCCGCGCCCGCCGAGGAAGACGACGTGCTGGCCGGCGACGCCGCGGGTGCCTGAAGACACCCGCTGGCACCACGGAAAGCCTCGCAAACCCCGCGAGGCTTCAACCGCGCACCCCCTTCTCTGCGTATCCGGTTTCGTCGCGCGAAGCGCCGAGGTGTTTCCCCTCTCCCGCAGTCTGGGAGAGGGGAGCGCGGCCCCTGGTCGTGAGGAACGAACGACCGGGGTCGCGCGGGGGAGAGGGCCCCCGGTCCGGAGTGTGCAGCGTCGCCCGGTCCGTGACGGACGGCACACTCGCTCGCGGCGGCCCCGGCCTCAACCGCTCAGACCATGACGTTTTCGCTCTCCACGTTCGACTTGGCCGCCATGCTCCGCTGCGGCCTCGACCTGCGGCGCGTCACGCAGGGCGCCGCCAGCATGGAGGAGGCCGCGCAAGCCGTGGTGCGCTACTTCCACCACTCGTGCGTGGACCCGGAGACGGGCGAGCGGCAGTGCGCGCTGGTGCGCTTCTACAAGACGCACTCGTACGGGGAGCTGGAGCCCCGGCTGCAGGCCTTCGTGCGCGAGGTGCTGGGCGCGCGCCACCCGTGGGACGAGATGAAGTGCCTGGTGCTCCTGGCCACCGCCGGCGACGAGCCCGCGTGGAACGACCGCCGCCGCTCGCGCGGCCACCAGGCGATCCCGCTCCCCAGCGCACAGATCGTCGAGCAGGCGCCGATGATCTCGCAGCTCATCCGCGAGCTGGGGCTGGACCTGGACGACGTCGTCTCGCCGCGCACCGACCTGATCCGCGGGCTGGAGGGGAAGACCTACAACGTCTTCCACGTCCCCGAGGCGCTGGGCAGCCCCTACATCCCCGCGCAGGACGGATTCGTGCGCACGCACGGCATCCGCTCCGTCGTCGGCTGCGGCGGCATCCTGCTCTCGGGCGACTTCTACTCGCTCATCCTCTTCTCGCGCGTCCGCGTCCCCGCAGCCGCCGCCGACCGCTTCCGCAACATCGCGCTCGACCTCAAGCTGGTGGTCTCGCCCTTCGACGCCGTCTTCGCCCCCGCCCCCGAGCCGCTTCCCGGCGCCGAGCCCGAGCCGGTGTGACCCGGGAGGGGCGGAAACAAACGGCGGCGTTGATCCGGAGCCGCCCCCGGGCTACGTTGGCCTCCCCGGAGCTGCCCGTCTTCCCATCTCAGGAGGCCCCATGCCGAAGTACCTCATCGAGCGCGAGATCCCCGGAGCCGGCGACCTGTCGCCCGAGCAGCTGCGGGCGATCTCGCAGAAGTCGTGCGGCGTCCTCCAGGGGCTCGGCCCGCAGATCCAGTGGGTGCAGAGCTACGTGACCGGCGACAAGATCACCTGCATCTACGTGGCCCCCAACGAGGAGATGGTGCGCGAGCACGCGCGCCAGGGCGGCTTCCCGGCCGACCGCGTGCTGGAGGTCAGGGCGATGATCGACCCCACCACCGCCGAGGAGCCGGCCGCCGTCCCGGCCTGACGTCCGCGCCCGTCACCGCGACGCGAGCAGCCCCGGGGGCTTCGGCTTCCGGGGCTGCTTCGGCTTCCAGCGTATCGTTCGGGGCACGTCCTGAAAAATCTCACGCAGAGACGCAGAGACGCGGAGAAGAAACTGCAAAGGCTCTCTGCGCCTCTGCGTCTCCGCGTGATTCCAATCCGTTTCTGATCTGGATGGAACGGCCTATCCCCCGCAGCTCGGGTTCAGGTGCCAGGCCTTGGGCTGCACGAAGGCGCGGATGCCGAGCACCGAGAGCGTGGAGCCGATCCCCGAGTGGCGGCGGCCCGTCCACGGCAGGCGCGGGCTCACGCGGTCGCAGCAGTTCCAGTAGACGGTCCCCGCGTCCACGCGCGCCAGCACCCGCTCCGCCCGCGCGCGGTCGGGGGTGTAGACGCCCGCCGTGAGCCCGTACTCGGTGTCGTTCATCCGCTCCACCGCCTCGTCGTCGCCGGCAACTTCCTGGATGCCGATCACGGGCCCGAAGCTCTCCTCGCGCATGACGCGCATGGAGTGGTCGACCCCGGCGAGCACCGTCGGCTCGAAGTACCAGCCGCGCCCCTCGCGCCGCTTCCCCCCGCAGAGGAGCCGCGCCCCCTTCTCCACCGCGTCCCGCACCTGCTCCTCCAGCACCGCCAGCTGCTCCCGGCGGGCCAGCGGGCCCACGTACGTCGCCTCGTCGGTGGGATCGCCCGCCCGGTAGCCGCGCACCGTCTCCACGAACGCGTCGGTGAACCCGGCGGCGATGGAGCGGTGGACGTAGAGGCGCTCGATGGCGCAGCAGCTCTGCCCGGCGTTGTAGAAGGCGCCCTCGGCGGTGGCCGCGGCGGCCGCGGGGACGTCGACGTCGTCGCAGACGTAGACGGGGTCCTTGCCGCCCAGCTCGAGCTGCACCTTCACCAGCCGCCCCGCCACCGCCTCGGCGATCTTCCGCCCCGTGGCGTAGCTGCCGGTGAAGAACACGCCGTCGATCTCGTGCTCCAGGAGCGCCGCGCCCACCGGCCCCCCGCCGACCACGGTGGCGAACACGTCCTCGGGGACGCCGGACTCGTACAGCAGCTCGGCCATCGCCAGCCCGGTGAGCGTGGCGTGCTCGGAGGGCTTGTAGAGCACGGCGTTGCCGGTGAGCAGCGCGGGGAGGAAGACGTTGGAGCCCACGAAGTACGGGTAGTTCCACGCCGACACGTTGGCCACCACGCCCAGCGGCTCCCAGCGGATGCGCTCCTCCACGGCGCCGTCGCCCGGCACCACCTCGTCGCGGATCGCCTCCGCCGTCTTCTCGACGAAGAAGCCGATGCGCGCCTGCATCCCCGCCAGCTCGTTGCGCGCCTGGGCGAGCGGTTTCCCCATCTCCGAGGTGAGCAGCGCCGCCAGCCGGCCGGTGCGCTCCTCCAGCAGCCGCCCGAAGCGCCGCGCCGTCTCCACGCGCTCCTCGACGGGGACGCACGCCCACGCGCGCTGCGCCTCGCGGGCGGCGCGCGCCTTCCGGGCGAGCGTGTCGAGCGTGTCCTCCTCCAGCTCGCGGACGACCTCTTCGGTCGCGGGGTTCGTCACCTGCAGCATCGTCTTTCCCCGATCTCCTCAATCCTGCGGCGCATTCCCGAAGGCTGTCATTCCGAGTGGAGCGTCGGCACCGGGGCCGCCTCCGCACCACGGGTCGGACGCTCCCGAGGAGGCTACCCGCAGCCGCCGCGAGGCAGGATCGGCGCCCGGAACCGGCGAGCCGGCGGGGTGAGTAGATTCCTCGGACGCCGCCCGGCTCCCGTGCATCAGCGGCACCGGCGCAGCGGCGCCGCTCGGAACGACGGAGTCGTGCTCAATCGCCCGGCAAGGCGGCGTGGTGAACCCCGGTGCCCGCGCCCCGGCGGGCCTCCACCGCGCCCAGGAACATCTCCAGGATCGGGCGGCCGTCCAGCAGCTCGGGGTCGGCCGGGTCGTGGAACTCCGGGTGCCACTGCACGCCGTAGACGAACCCCGCGCCCTCGTAGCGCACCGCCTCCACGATCCCGTCGTCCGCGCGCGCCTCCACCGCGAGCCCCTCGCCCAGCTCCCTGATCCCCTGGTGGTGCACGGTGTTGATGGTCGCCTCCGCCTGCCCCGGGTACAGGCGCGAGAGCCGGGAGCCCGGCTCGAAGCGGACGCGGTGGCGCAGGTCGCAGTAGACCTCCCAGTCGCGGTGGACGGAGCACTCGGGGCGCTGCGTCTGGAGATCCTGGTACAGCGTGCCGCCCAGCGCCACGTTCAGCACCTGCATCCCCCGGCAGACGCCCAGCACCGGCTTCTCCATCTCCAGGCAGGCGCGCACCAGCTCGATCTCGTAGCGGTCGCGCACGGCGTCGCCGGCCCACTCGGGGCGCAGCGGCGCCTCGCCGTAGCTGCCGGGGGCCACGTCCGAGCCGCCCTGCAGCACCAGGCCGTCCACCTCCGCCAGCAGGTCGCGCGCGCCGATCTCACCGCCCGGCGTGGGCAGCAGGAAGGGGAGCGCCCCCGCGCGCTGCAGCCAGTGCGCGAGCGACTCCTCCAGGTACAGGAGCGTCTTCCCCTTGAAGATCGCCCTCGTGGGATCGGCGTGGAAGAAGCAGGGGGCGAGGCCGATCCGCGGCCGGGCGGAAGACATGCTGCGCCTTCAGAAGTAGTTGCTGGTGATCCCGCCGTCGACCACGAGCACCGCCCCGTTGGTCCACGCGGACTCGTCCGAGGCCAGGTAGATCCCGAGGTTCACCACGTCCTCCGGCCGGCCGAAGCGCCCGGTGGGGTTGCGGGCCAGGCGGATGCGCTTGGCCTCGGGGTCGGTCAGCAGCCACTCGGTCATCAGCGGCGTCTCGATCGGCCCCGGGCAGACGGCGTTGCTGCGCACCCCCCGGGGCCCGAACTGCACCGCGAGCGACTTCGTCAGCGCGATGACGGCGCCCTTGGAGGCGGTGTAGGCGTCCTGCGGCACGCTGCACCCCAGCAGCGCCACGAACGAGGCGATGTTGATCACCGACCCGCCGCCGCCCTTCACCATCTCGGGGATGCCGTGCCTGCAGCAGAAGTAGATCCCCTTGACGTTGACGGCGAGCGTCCTGTCCCACACCCACTCCTCGGTGTCGGTGACGGAGTGGTCCTCCTCCATCATGATCCCGGCGTTGTTGTAGAGCACGTCCAGCCGCCCGAAGCGCTCCACCGTGGCCCGGATCGCCTGCCGGACGTCGGCCTCGCGGGTGACGTCGCAGCGCACGAAGAAGGCGTCGCCGCCGGCCGCGCGGGCGGCGGCCGCCGCCTCCTCGCCCTGCTCCTCGCTCAGGTCGGCGACGGCCACGCGCGCCCCCTCGCGGCAGAAGCTCTCCGCCGCCACGCGCCCCATCCCGCTGGCGCCCCCCGTCACGAAGCAGACCTTGTCCTGGAGCCGCATCGGCGATGTTTCCTTCTGGTGTTTTCCCTCATGGTGTCATCCTGAGGGAGCGTCCGCGCGATCCTCGCCCCGGCGCCGGTGGCCGGACGCGACCGAAGGATCTACTCACCCGCACGCGAGGCCAGTCGCGCGCGGACGATCCACCAGGCAGGGTGAGTAGATTCTTCGGTCGCCGCCCGGGTTCCGCGCATTCCGGGAGTTCGGCGCGGCGGCTCCCTCAGAATGACACCGTTTGCTGGTGATGATCATCGTGCTCGCCCGCACTTCGCACTTCGCACTTCGCACTGCCGTTTCACCCCCGCTCCAGGTACCGCTCGCGCTCCCAGCTCGTGACCACCGCGTCGTACGTCTCCTGCTCCACGCGGGCGGCGTTCACGTAATGCTCCACCACCTCGTCGCCGAAGACGCGGCGCGCGAGCCGGCTCTGCTCCAGCAGGTCGGCGGCCTCGTAGAGCGCGCGGGGGATGCGCGGGACGCCGGTGGCCGTGTAGCCGTTGCCGCGGAACTCGGGCGGCGGCTCGATTCCCTCCTCGATGCCGTGCAGCCCCGCGCCCAGCACCGCCGCGTACGCCAGGTACGGGTTCGCGTCGCCGCCGGGGAGCCGGTTCTCGATCCGCAGCGCCTCCCCGCGGCCCACCACACGGAAGGAGCACGTCCGGTTGTCGCGCCCCCACACCAGGTTCACCGGCGCCCAGCTCGCCACCGCGTAGCGCTTGTACGAGTTCACGAACGGGGCGATGAAGAACGCCAGCTCGCGCGCCGCGTGCAGCATCCCGCCCAGGAAGTGCCGCATCGCCGCCGACATCCCGTACGGCTCGGCGCCCTCCTCGTGGAACGCGCTCCGCTCGCCGGCGGCGTCCTGGAGGCTCACGTGGATGTGCGCGCTGCTGCCGGTCCAGCGGTGGTCGGGCTTGGCCATGAAGGTGACCGCGCGGCCGTCCTGCCACGCCATCTCCTTGATGCCGTGCTTGAAGAGCGTGTGCCGGTCCGCCGCCTCCAGCGCCGGCGCGTAGTGGATGTTGACCTCGTGCTGCCCCGGCGCCGCCTCGCCCTTGCTGAACTCGATGGGGATGCCGGCCGCCGTCATCTCGTTGCGGAAGCGGCGGTAGAGGGGCTCGGCCTTGGTGGCCTGGAGGAGGTGGTAGTCCTCGTTGTACCAGCCGAAGGGTTTGAGGTCGTGGAAGCCCTTCTCGGCGGCCGCCTCGTAGCTCTCGCGCAGGAGGTAGAACTCCAGCTCGCTCGCCATCAGCGGGGTGAAGCCCAGCTCCCGCGCCCGCTCCACCTGCCGCCGCAGGATGCCGCGCGGGGCGACGGGGATCAGCTCGCCCGACTCCTCGTCGCGCGCGTCGGCCAGCACGACGGCCGTCTTCTCCAGCCAGGGGACCACGCGCAGCGTCTCCCAGTCGGGGTCCGCCAGCCAGTCGCCGTAGCCGGTCTCCCAGTTCATGCGCCGGTAGCCGCCCGGGGTGGCCATCTCCATGTCGGTCCCGAGCAGGTACGTGCAGAAGTGCGTGCCGTGGTGCGCGTGCTCCAGGAAGAACTCGCCCTGGATGCGCTTGCCCATCAGCCGCCCCTGCATGTCGGTGATCGCGGAGACCACGGTGTCGATCTCTCCGGCCGCGATCCGCTCGCGCAGCTCGTCGAAGCTGATCCGGCCCGGCCGTCTCCCCTCCCCGGCCGCCCCGCCGCGGTGGTCCATGCTCGTGCGCTGGAAAGGTGGTCGGTGCTCCCGCCGCGCGCCCCGCGTTGCAAGAAGACGGCCCTGTTTACGTCGCCCGTTTGCCCGCGGGTCCGAAATGCGCTACAATTGGGAGCAGTTTGGATCGTGATTCCTGGGAGCGTGCGCGATGAGCGCAAAGGCGATGCTGCTCGGCTCCGAGACGCTGTACCGGGTGATCCTGTACTTCCTCCTGCATCCACGCGCGAGGCCGCACTTCCGCGCGCTCCAGCGGCACGTCGGGGCAGGCGTGCGGCCACTCAAAGCCGCGCTCGACCGTCTGGAAGAACTGGATCTGCTGCGCAGCGAAGGCGAGGGGAACCGGCGGGTCTACCACGCGAACCACGAGCACCGGGGCTGGCTGGCGCTCATGCACATGGTGCGCGAGTTCACTGACCCCACCGAGGTCCTGCGCGAGGCGCTCTCCGACGTCCCCAATGTCGAAGCGGCGTTCATCTTCGGCTCCGTGGCCTCCGGTGACGCGCGGCTGGAAAGCGACCTGGACCTCTTCGTCATCGGCGAGGAGATCCCGGATTACGAGATGGGACGCTGTACTTCGGAATCGTCCGCTGTCCTGGGACGCGTGGTGAACGTGGTCGAGTACAGTCGGCGCGACCTGGCCCGGCGCATCGAAGAGAACCACTACTTCGTTCGTAACGTGCTGTCGAAGCCGAAGCGATGGATCGTGGGTGACGAGAAACTCCTGGCCCGGATGGCCGCATGACTTCACCCGAAATCGAGCGCCTGCTCACGGCGCACACTCTCGTGGCGCTGGAGGCTTCCGACGATGAGGTCGCCGTGATCTGGAGGAAGGCGCTCCGGGCGTACCAGGACTCCCACCTCCCCGGCCTCTCGTCGCCGGGAGCGTTCAACGCGGCGTACGAGGCCGCACTCGCCGCGGCGGCCACCCTGGTTCGTGACGCCGGATACACGGTGAAGTCGCCCGGAGGACACCACTGGGCGACTTTCTACGCGATCCAGGGCCTTGAATCAGAAGAGCTGGCACGCTTCGGGACCGAGCTCGATGGACTTCGCCGCAAGCGGCACGACAACGTGTACGGGACGGTGGAAGACACAGCGCTGGCAGAGCGGTGGCGGAACCAGATGCACGCCGTGTTGGACAAATTCCTCCCCGCCGCGCACGCCCGCCTGATCGCGCGCCGCCCGCGACTGCGGAACGTCTTGCAGGACCCGCGCGAAATTCACCCGAAGTCGCAATGACGCGAGCGGCCGGACCAACGGGAGGTCCAGCCGCTCGTTTGGAGCTTTCCGCACCTTCACCGTCTGCAACAGCTCCCCGATCGTGACGCTTCACGAAGCGCTGACCCCGGAACACGCCTGCCAGGCGCTGGCGGAGCTCGGATTTCGGCTCTCGCCCGCGGACGTGCACCTGGTCCCACGAGACGGCAGGTGGCTCGTCCGGCTCCCCGGGGGCCGGCTGGCGTGGTTCGCGGCGACCGCCGCCGGGCTCGCGGCGATGCAGACCGAGCGCCGCGTGCTGCGCGTGCTGAAGGAGCGCTGCGGCTTCGCGGCTCCCCGCGTGCTCGCCGCGTCGGCGGACGGCGGCGTCGACGTGCGCGCGATGGTGCCGGGCGTCCACGACACCCGGGCCGTCTACGCCCGCGTCCGCCGGGAGCCGGAGGCCGCCAGGCGCGTGGGGGCGGCGCTCGGGGCGATCCTGGCCGACCTGCACACACGCGCCGGCGCGGCCGACGTCGCCGGCTGGCTCCCCCGGCGGCCGGGCTGGCCGGAGCCGCGCGGGTGGATCTGCGACCGCCTGCCGCGGGTGGTGGACCACCGCGGGCTCCGCGCCGAGGCCGACGCCGTCATCGCGGAGTACGAAGAGCTGCTGGATCGGACTCCTCCGGACGACCGCGTCCTCGTCCACGCCGACCTCGGCCTGCACAACGTGAGCGTCGACGCGGCCACGCTCCGCGTGCACGGCGTGTTCGACTGGGAGAGCGCCTGCTGGGCCGACCGGCACCTCGACTTCCGCTACCTGGTGTTCGACACCGCGCACGACGCGCTGCTCGAGGCCGCGCTGGCGGTCTACGAGCCGGCCGCAGGGCGCCCGGTCTCACGGGAGCGCGTGCTGCTGTACAACGCGGCGTGCGCGGTCTGCTACCTCGCCTTCCGGGCGGGCGTCCCGCCGGAGCAGAGCTGGTGCGGGCGGACCCTCGCCGAGGACCTGCACTGGACGCGGCACGCGATCGCGCGCCTGCGCGCGGCTCGTCGAAGCTGATCCGACCCGGCCATCTCCCTCTCCCGCCGCCCCGCCGCGGTCGTCTGTGCTCGTGTGCCTACAACCTGCCGCAGATGACGAGATCGGCCGCTCGAACAGAGCGGCCGATTCATATCGAGTTCCCGTTCGGATCGTCCTGCCAGTCTACGCGGTGGGCTCAAGGAGAGGAAGTAGCCGCTCCAAGATCTCGGCGACTGATTCCGGAGAGAGCTTCTCGATGAAGACAGCCCGCCGCGCACGCCAATCCAGACTCTTCACCTGATCAGCCAGAACCACGCCCGTAACCCGACCTCCCGGTGGAATCGGCACCTCGAAAGGCTGCCCTTTCACCTTAGAGGTAACGGGGCAGAGCAGAGCGAGACTCAGCTTTCCATTGTAGGCAAAGGGCGAGATCACGACCGCCGGACGGCGACCTGCCTGCTCATGTCCTGCCTGAGGATCAAAGTCGATCCAGACGAGATCGCCGCGCCCGGGAATGTAACTCCCGGGAGCACTCACCAGGCCTCCTCCCCAACGCTGGGCCCGGTATCCACCTCGGGATGCAGATCGTTCTCGTCCACCTGAGCGAGAAGCTCATCCAGCGTGTACTTCCGCCTGCGAACGGGCGTGACGACCAGATGGTCCGCCTCGATCGTGAGCTCCACGTCCGAGCCTTCCTCGAGTGTCGACATGTCTGCCAGGGCTTTGGGGATCCGAAGGGCGAGGTCGTCGTCCCACTTCTGTACGCGTGCTCGCATCGCAGTTCATCTCCCATCCGCGGACAAGCTGAAACGTACGCTTCCGGACAAGCCCCTCATCCCCCCACCTGCGAGAGCGCCAGCAGGCCGCCGCTCCCCTCGTCGCTCCCCTGGACGAGCCAGTGGCGCTCGGGCTTGATGCGCAGCGTCCGGCGCACCAGCGGCTCGATCGGCTCGCCGCGGCGGAGCGCGTCGCGCAGGTCGGTCTGGATCGATCCGAACAGGCAGGGGCGGAGCTGGCCGTCGGCCGTGAGCCGCATGCGGTTGCAGCTCCCGCAGTAGTTGTGGCTCATCGGGGTGATGACGCCCACCGTCCCCGCGGCGCCGGGGAAGGCCCAGTAGCGCGCAGGCCCGTTCCCCGGCGGGCCCGCCACCGGCTCCAGCGCGCCGATCGTCCGCACCCGCGCCAGCACCTCGTCGCTGGAGACGTACTCGTCGCGCGAGACGCCCAGGTTGTCGCCCGTGGGCATCACCTCGATGAAGCGCACGTGCCAGGGGCGCTCGCGGGTGACGGCCGCGAAGTCCTCCACCTCGTCGTCGTTGCGGCCGCGCATCACCACGCAGTTGACCTTGATCGGCGCGAAGCCGACGCGCTCGGCGGCGTCCAGCCCGCGCAGGATCGCCGCCGCGCTCCCGGGGCGGCGGGCGATGGCGTCGATGCGGTCGGGGCGCAGCGAGTCGAGCGAGACGTTCAGCCGGTCCACCCCCGCCTTCCGCAGCTCGCCGGCCTGCTCCTCCAGCAGCACCGCGTTGGTGGAGACCGCGATGTCGGCGATGCCGTCCACCGCGCGCAGCATGCGCACGAGCGCCGCCAGGTCGCGGCGGACCAGCGGCTCACCACCGGTGATGCGCACCTTCCTGAGGCCCATCCCCGCCATCACCCGCACGACCTCGGCGATCTCCTCGTACGAGAGCAGCTCCTCGCGCTTCAGCCACGGCAGCCCCTCCACGGGCATGCAGTAGACGCAGCGCAGGTTGCACTTGTCGGTGACGGAGATGCGCAGGTACTCGATGCGCCGCCCGAAGCCGTCGTGCATCGGCCCCTGCTCGGGGACGGCCCTCTCGGCCACCGCCGGGTGGCGCCCGCCGAGCTGCACCAGCGCGCTCACAGCGGCCTCCCTTCGGCCACTTCCGCCGCGCTCGCGGTGAAGCCGGGCACCCACTCGCTGCCGCCCTCCGCGTACCCCTCGCGCTTCCAGACGGGGACGCGCTTCTTGAGCTCCTCGATCACGTAGCGCGACGCCTGGTACGCCTCGCCCCGGTGCGGCGAGGCCACGACGACGGCCACGCTCGCCTCGCCCACCCGCAGGTCGCCCACGCGGTGCACCACGCGGATGTCGCCGGTGCCGAAGCGCGCGATGGCCTCCTCGGCGATGCGGTGCATCTGCCGCTCGGCCATCCCGGCGTAGGCGTGGTATTCCAGGTGGGTCACGGCGCGGCCGTCGTTCTCGTTGCGGACCACGCCCCAGAAGAGCACGGCGGCGCCGTCCGCGGGCGAGAGCGTGTCGGCCAGCAGGCGCGCCGCGTCGAGCGGCTCGGGCGTCACGGCGGCGTACGCGGCGGCCACCTCACCCCCCGGCCACGGGCGGGATGAACGCCACCTCGTCGCCATGCTCGAGCCGCGTGGCGAGGGGCGCGTAGTCCATGTTGACGGCCACCAGCGGGGCGGCGGGGAGCGACGACAGCCCGTTCGCCCGCGCGCGCAGCTCGGCGACGAGATCGGCCACGCTCGCCCCCGGCGGCAGCTCCACGCGGAGCTCGTCGGCGCCGGCGAGCTCGCGGTACTGGGCGAAGAAGAGCGAGCGGACGATCATCGGCGGTTCCAGGTTGGGCATCGTTCGAACGATAACGCGCGGGAGGGTACCCCGCCACGGACGCGGGGTTCGGCGCGAGCCTCTATCGACGGAAGCTCGCGGAGGCAGCCCGGGTTCCCATCGGCCGGGATTCGCTCAGGATCGAGATCGACGATGGCTCACGCAAAGCAGCAGAGTCAGCAGAGGAAAACCGTCGTTCTCTGCTGACTCTGCTGCTCTGCGTGAATTCTTATTCCAGAGATGGCCAGGGCAAAGGCTCACCCCGCGCCGGACGCACCGGGGCCGGGGACGCTCTGGCGCACCTCCTCGGGCGGGGCGAGCGTGGAGAGGAACTGCGACAACTCGTGGTGCAGGCGCGAGGTGGAGCCGCGCACCAGGGTGCGGTCGCCCTGCTTCCCCGCCCCGATCGTCACCTCGCCCGCCTCGGTGGTGAGCTTGATGTGGGTGGGCCCCGCGTCTTCCGTGAACGCCGCGTACGGCGTCAGCCTGAGCGTGAACCAGTCCCGCGCGCGCTGGATCACCTCCTCGGCGGGGAGCTCCGTCAGCACTTCCTGGATCAGCATGGCGTGAACCCCGAGTGCGAAGTGCGAAGTCCTGAGTGCTAAGTGCGAGACAGCACGGGCCTGCCAGTCTCCCATGCTGTTGAAGCCTCGCCCTCACCGAACCAGTCTCCGGGGCGATGCCCGTCAGGCGAGGCTTTCCGTGGTTGTAGCCGCGGATTCATCCGCCCTTGCCACCCGCCCCCTCCTCCTCGCGCCCGCGGAAGAGCAGCACGTCCCCGGCGCCGCGGCGGCGCTCGCGCACGGGCAGGTCGTAGCCGCGGCGGATGTCGTAGACGGTCTCATAGGGTCCGAGGCGGCGCCGGTCTTCGGCGCGGCCGCGGTGCGGCGACTCGTCGCGGGGGATCGGGTGCGGCATGGGCGGGCTCCTCCAGGGGTGGCCCACCCGTCCAACGCAAGAACGGCGCCCGCCCCCGGTGCAGGGGACGGGCGCCGATCGGTGCGAGGCAGGGCCCGGGGGAGGGCCCGGCTCAGACGAGCGGGCGCTCCTCGACCAGGGCGCGCAGCTCCTTCGAGGGCTTGAACACCGGCACCGCGCGCGGCGGCACCTCGACGGGGTCGCCGGTGCGCGGGTTGCGCGCCAGCCGGCTCTTGCGCTCGCGGACCTTGAAGGTGCCGAAGCCCCGGATCTCGATGTTCTGGTGCTCGCCCATCGCGTCCTTGATGGCGTTCAGGAACGCGTCGACCACCACCGCGCAGTCGCGCTTGGTGACCCCCGGGCCGATGGTGTCGGCGACCCGCTGGACAAGATCCGCCTTGGTCATGGATGCTCCTCCTGGAGGTTCTGGAAGCTGGGGCCTGGCGCCCCGGTTCGGTGCGCGCCGCGGGCGTGCGGCTGGCTGGGGATTCCGCCCTGATCCCTCCAGGCGGAGCATAGGTCCCGTCACTTCGGCACGGCTCGGTCCGAATACACCGGGCGTTTCGCGCCCCTTCCCGCGCGGGACGGCGTCACTCGGGGTGCGGCAGGAAAGCGGTTCGGGCCGAGGCGGCCGGCGGGCTCCTGCGCGGGGCGAGAGAGCGTAAGGAAGTGGTAGACGGTGACTTATAAGGCGGAAGGATAATCCGCGCCGTCTGTTCCGTCAAGCATTCCGTGCGGCGGCCCGCGCGGAGCGCTTCGCCATCTCATCCACAAAGCGGTCAAAGAGATAGCGGGAGTCGTGCGGGCCGGGCGCGCTCTCGGGGTGGTACTGCACCGAGAACACCGGCTGGGCGGTGTGCTCGAGCCCCTCCACGGTGCCGTCGTTCAGGTTCACGTGCGTGACCCTGAGGTCGGGCGCGCCGGGGATCCCCTCCTCACCACCCTCCACCGCGAAGCCGTGGTTCTGCGCCGTGATCTCCACCGCGCCGTCGGCCAGGCGCCGCACCGGGTGGTTCCCGCCGCGGTGGCCGTACAGCAGCTTGTAGGTGTGCGCCCCGAAGGCGCGCGCGATCAGCTGGTGCCCCAGGCAGATGCCGAAGACGGGCGTGTCCCCGGCCGCCAGCGCGCGGATCGAGTCGAGGGCGTGGGGGACGGCCTCGGGGTCGCCGGGGCCGTTGGAGATGAAGAGCCCGTCGGCGCCCGCGGCCACCAGCTCGCCGGCCGGGGTGGACGAGGGGATCACCGTGACCTCGCACCCGCGCTGCGCCAGGAGCTGCAGCGAGTGCGACTTGACGCCGAAGTCGTACGCCAGCACGCGGAAGCGCGTTTCTCCCACCGCGGGGACCACGTAGCGCTCGGGCGTCGACACCTCGTCGGCCAGGTCGAGCCCGCACATCGGCGGCTGGGCGTGGATCCGCTCGAGCAGCTCGTCCGCGGGCGCCCGCGCGGGGGCGATGGCGCCGCGCATGGCGCCCAGCGAGCGGATGTGGCGGGTGAGCGCGCGCGTGTCGACGCCGCAGATGGCCACCACGCCGTGGCGCTTCAGGTAGTCGTCCAGCGACTCCCGCGCGCGCCAGTTGCTGTAGCGGGGCGGCGCCTCGTGGATCACGAAGCCCGCCACCTGGGGGCGCGCCGACTCCTGGTCTTCGGGGTTGGCGCCGTAGTTCCCGATGAGCGGGTACGTCATGGTGACCAGCTGGCCCGTGTACGAGGGGTCGGTGAGGACCTCCTGGTACCCGGTCATCGAGGTGTTGAAGACCACCTCGCCGAACGCGGTGCCGGGGGCGCCGTGCGCCTCCCCGCGGAAGGTGCGTCCATCCTCCAGCATCAGAACGGCGGGCTCGGCCACCCCGGCCTCCCTGTCGGTGCGCTCCAAGTGCAAGGGCGCCGCGCAGTTGCGGGCCGCGTGAATCTACCGGCGGCGGGCGGGGTGTCAAGGACGGGAGTGCGAAGTGCGAAGTGCGTGAGTGCGTGAGTGCGGAGCAAGTCCGTTGCTCCAAACGGTGTCATCCCGAGGGGAGCGGTAGCGACCCGAGGGATCTACTCGACCCTCCTGGTGGGTGGTGAATCGAGCGGATGCCTGACGCCACTTCTGATCACCCTCTATTCACCCGCATCGGGCATTACGATGACCGGGCCGGGTTTGGCAGGCGGTGAGGACCGGGGTAGATTTCCGCTCCGCCGTCCGCCGCCTTTCGCCCCGGGAGAGGGATGTCCGAGCCGCTGGTCTTCATCTACGCCGACGAGAGCTGCCTGGGGAACCAGTTCAAGCACCAGAAGCGCCCCGGCGGCGCCGCCGGCGTGGTGGAGTACTGGCACCTGCAGAAGGGCTGGATCCGGCGCGACTTCTGGACGTCGGAGCCCGACACCACCAACAACCGCATGGCCATCCGCAGCGCGCTGATCCCGCTGGAGGCGCTCAGGGGCCCCTCGCGCGTGGTGTTCACCACCGACAGCCGCTACCTGGTGGACGGGATGAGCGAGTGGGTGCACGGGTGGTCGGCGCGCGGGTGGAAGCGCAAGACGGGCGAGATCGAGAACCTGGAGGCGTGGCGCGCGCTGGTGGAGGCCGCCCGCCGCCACCGCATCGAGTGGAAGTGGGTGAAGGGCCACGCCGGCCACCCGCAGAACGAGTACGCCAACCACCTGGCCATCGTCGCCGCCTCGAAGCAGATCGACAGCGGCGGCCTGGTGCCGTCCAAGTTCGAAGAGTGGATCGCCCAGGAGCAGGAGAAGGAGCGCTACCTCGACTACTTCCCGATGCCGCCCGAGAACTACGAGTTCAAGCCCGCCCGCGCCGCCCCGCGCCGCTGACCACGTCGAACTCCGCAGGTCGAGGCCTGCCTCGACCGTTCCGCGGTGACGAAACCCGGGCGGCGCGAGAGACCGATTGGAGAAACCCCGGTGCCGCAGTGGAGTAGACTGTCCCTGCCCGCAGCCGATCCCATCCGCGTCGCCGGAGGTGGAGCATGGTCCCGCCGTCCCTCGCCCGCCGGTCGATCCCACTCTGCACCGCCGTCCTCCTCGCCGCCGCCGCGGACCCGGCCGCCGCGCAGACGCGCTACGAGCTGGTGCCGGCGGAGACGCGCGTGTCGTTCGACGCGAGCGCCACGATGGGGCGCTTCAGCGGGCGGGCGCAGCGGGTGAGCGGCTGGGTGGACGTGGGCGACGCGGAGACGCTCGCCGGGACGCGCGGCGAGGTGAGCGTGGACGCGGGGAGCTTCGGGACGGGGATCGCGCTGCGCAACCGGCACCTGCGCGACGAGATGGAGGTCGAGCGGTACCCGTGGATCCGCTTCGTCCTGGAGCGCGTCACCCCCTCCGGGGGCGCGGCGGAGGGCGGGCGCGCGGTGACGCTGCACGGGCGGCTCACCATCAAGGCGGCCACGCGCGAGGTGGAGATCCCCGCCACCGTGACGCAGTCGGACGGCACCCTCACCGTCGACGGCCAGCTCCCGGCGAAGTTCACCGAGTACGGCATGCGCCCGCCGACCCGCATGGGCGGGATGACCCGCGTGCGCGACGAGCTGACACTGCGCTTCCACGTCGTCTTCCGCCGGGCGGGAAGCTGATTTCAGAAGACGATCAGAACAATGACGGGGCGCTCCGGCCATCGGGACGCCCCGTCACATTCGTGAGATCCGAAAAAACAAAAGCCTCACGCAGAGGAAGCAGAGGAAAACCCGCCGGGTGATGAGTTCTCTGCTGACTCTGCTGACTCTGCGTGAGGCTTTGTCGTTTTTCGAACCAGGAGTCACACAGCGGCAGGCGACGCGTACAGATTTCCGACCCTCCGCCGCAAGTGCTTGCAGCCCTTCGATTTGCGCTCCGTCCCCACACCTGCGCGGCTGATCTCCCGACACCCTCGCCCGGCCGCACCGATCCCCCAAGTACAATCACCACAAACACTTACCGGACGATGCCGCCTGGCCCGCGGCTCGCATTGTCCCGGCGCGAGTCGACCTGCGGCGCCGCCGGGCGAACGGCGCGCCGAGCTCCTCCGGGCGGCTCGCGCGTCGTCCCGATTCGCACGGGGTCGGGGAAGGAAGGCCGGCGCGCGGGCCGTTCGGGGGGAGCACTCCGCACCTCGCACTTCGCACTTTCACCAGGCTGGAGCCATGCTGAGCGGACGAATCATGATCGTCAGCGACCGCGAAGAGGTAGTCGCGGAGCTGGAGCCCATCCTGCGCGCGGGCGAGCACCTGGCGCTCTCGGTCTCCAACGGCGACGAGGCGCTGCGCATCCTGGACGAGGGGCTGGTCCCCGACCTGGTGATCAGCGACCTGGGCTCGGAGCGCTCGCTGGAGGGGATCGAGTACGTCTGGCGCTTCCGCGAGATGAACCGCGTGGGGCGCCACATGGTGGTGGTCGAGGAGGGCGCGCCGTTCTCGGCGGTGTTCGGCCGCGGCACCGCGGCGCTCCCCGAGCAGGTGACCGCGCTCCCCCGCCCCTTCGCCCCCGACGACGTGCGCCGGCGCGTGGAGGACGCGGTGCTGCACATGGGCCGCGAGCTGCACGCGCTGCGCGCCGAGGTGTGGCGCGAGATCGCGCGGATGCAGCAGGCCATGCGCGACATGCAGCGCGAGACGGTGAACGCGCTGGCCGCGACCATCGCCGCCCGCGACCCCTACATGCACGGCCACTCCACCCGCGTGGCCGAGCTCTGCCGCCGCGTCGCCCGCGTGATGCAGGTGCCCGACGCCGAGGCCGAGCTCCTGGAGACCGCCGCCACCCTGCACGAGATCGGCAAGGGGAGCATCCCGCTGGAGCTGCTGCACAAGACCGAGCCGCTCTCGCCCGAAGAGCTGGAGCGCATCCGCTCGCACGCCCGCGCGGGCGCCGAGATCGTGCGCGGGGTGCCTTCCTTGCGCCGCATCGCCCCGCTCATCGAGCACCAGGGGAGCGACTACGTGGACCTGGGGCTGCACCTGGACGCCGCCTCCCCCGAGTTCCTCCTGGCAGGCATCCTCCGCGTGGTCGACGCCTACGACGCCATGGTGTCGCCCCGGAGCTACCGCGGCCCCCTCCCGCGCGACTACTGGGAGAACGTGCTCCAGGGCGGCGCCGGCAAGCGCTTCCACCCGCAGGTGGTCGACGCCTTCCTGCGGCTCATGTCTCCCGCCCCACGGCCTGAAGCCCGTATTCCTTGATCTTGGCGTGCAGGGTGGCGCGCGAGATCCCCAGCTTCTCGGCCGCCAGCGTGCGGTTGCCCCCGGTGAGGTGGAGCGTGCGCTCGATGTGGCGCCGCTCCACCTCTTCCAGCGTCAGCACCTCCCAGTCCTGCCGCTGCGCCCGGGGCGCCCCCGGCGCGCGCACCTGCTCGGGGAGGTGCTCGGGGCCGATCCGCTCCGCGCCGCGCGCCAGCACCAGGGCGCGCTCCAGCGCGTTCCTCAGCTCGCGCACGTTCCCCGGCCAGGCGTAGCCCACCAGCAGGTCCAGCGCCTTCGCCGAGAGCTCCTCCGGCGCGTCGGGGTGGCGCCGCCGCAGGTCGCTCAAAGACGTGTGGATCAGCTCCAGCACGTCCTCGCGCGAGCGCTCTCGCAGCGGCGGGATGGTGAGCGGGAACACCGAGAGGCGGTAGAAGAGGTCCTCGCGGAAGCGCCCGGCGCGCACCTCCGCCTGCAGGTCCCGGTTGGTGGCGGCGACCAGCCGCACGTCCACCTCGATCTCGCGCGTGCCGCCCAGCCGCCGGAAGGTGTGCGTCTCCAGCACCCTGAGCAGCTTGGGCTGCAGCCCCGGGTCCAGGTCGCCGATCTCGTCCAGGAAGAGCGTGCCGTGGTCGGCCACCTCGAACAGGCCGCGCTTCATCTCCTTGGCGTCGGTGAAGGCGCCCCGCTCGTGGCCGAAGAGCTCCGAGTCGAGGAAGGTGGCCGAGAGCCCCGCGCAGTTGATCTCCACGAACGGCCCGCGCGCTCGGGGGCTCCGCGCGTGGATCATCTGCGCCACGAAGCTCTTCCCCGTGCCGCTCTCGCCCAGGAGCAGCGCGCTGGTGTACGGGCTGGCCGCCAGCAGGTCCACCTGGCGCGCCAGGTCGCGCATCTTCGCCGACTCGCCCAGCGCGCCCACCCGGCTCTGCTCGGCCATGCGCTCGGCCAGGAGCTGGTTGGCGCGCCTGAGCTCCACCTTCTCCACCGCCCGCTCGGCCGCCGCCTGCAGGTGGGTGAAGTCCACCGGCTTCGGCAGGAAGCTCTCGGCGCCCAGCTGCATGGCCTCCACCGCCGTGTCCACCTCGGCCTGGCCCGTGAGCATCACCACGGTGGCGCCGCGGGCCACCAGGATCTCCAGCACCTGCAGCCCCGAGAGCCCGGGGAGGTTCACGTCCAGCAGCACCAGGTCCGGGTGCTGCGCGTCGAAGGTGCGCACGCCGTCCTCGCCCGAGAGCGCCTGGTACACCTCCCACTCCTGGCGCTCGAAGAAGCGGGCGAGGACACGCAGGACGGAAGGCTCGTCGTCGACCAGCAGCACGGAGCGGGGCATGCGGAACCGTCGGGGGAGGAAGAGGAGGGACGTAATCTGCCGAATCGCCCCGCCTACTTAGCGCCCTCGCGGTCTTTCCGCAAGGCGTCGCGCCCGGCCGTGCGCGGCGGGAGCGCATCCGGCCACGTGGACGCCGTCGGATTCGGCTCTGGCCCGGCCCCGCCGCCCCTGCGCGAAGCCGGGTCGGCATCCCGCGCCCGTGCGTGGCGAGCGGCGGATCCCCGGCACTCCGCTCATCGGGGCGGATGCCGGCCCGGCGGGAGCGGGGCCTCGGGACGACGGCAGGCACCAGCGGGATGCTCCGGGATCCGGTACGAGACCTTTCCTGCCGGCCCGCGGCCGATGAACGCCGACGTCACACGCTGTTACACGCTGCAATGCGCCGATGCAGCCGGGAAGCGCCGCAGGCACGGGCGTCTTCGGGAGGTAAGTCCATCCGGCCCTTCGGGTTAGGCGACACGAAGCGGCCGGGAACATCTGTTGCCGCGGCGGACGTGGTTCCCCACGCGCCGACGGCGCCCGTCCGACCTCTCCCGGTGACGTAGTTCTGTGGGTGTCCTGTTCTCGATGCGCCACCGCGGAGCCGGCGGAGCGGCCACGCGGGCCCGCTCCATCGTCTCGCGGTTCGGGGTGACGGCCGCCCCCATGGAAGAGCGTCTGCGGCGCCTCGACGAGCTGACGGCGCGCTTCGGCGTGCGGCCGTCGTGGGCCATCACCGCCTGCATCCTCGACCGCAACCGCCGCGCGATCGGCCGCTTCGTGGAGCGCGGGGTGGAGTTCGCCATCCACGGCCTGGTGCACGACGACCACAGCCTGCGCTCGCTGGAGGAGCAGCGCGCCAGCATCGCCCGGGCGGCGGAGCTGTTCCGGGCGGCGGGGGTGCCGTACCGCGGCTTCCGCTGCCCGTTCCTGCGCGGCAACCCCGCCACCGACCAGGCGGTGCGGGAGCTGGGGCTGCTCTACCACAGCACGCAGCCGGTCGTCTTCGACACGGCGCCCGCGCTCGGGCCCCGGGCGGCGGAGGCGTACGGCCGCACGCTGCGCCACCTCTACGGCGCCGCGGTGGACGCGGGCCGCGTGGCCGTGCGCCCGGCGCTCCGCTCCGGCGTGGTCCACATCCCCGTGGCGCTGCCCGACGACGAGATCATGGTGGAGCGGCTGCGCCTGGGCCCGCAGGAGCAGAGCGCCGCCTGGCTGGCCACGCTGGACGCCACCTGGCGCGCCGGCGAGCTGTTCACCGTGCAGCTCCACCCGGAGCGGGCCGACGAGTGCGCGGCCGTGCTGGCCGCCACCCTGGCTGAGGCGCGCGCCCGCCGCCCCGCGGTGTGGATCGCCACCCTGGAGCAGGTGGCGGAGTGGTGGCGGCGCCGCGCCCGCACGCGGCTGGAGGTGATGCCGCTGGAGGCGGGCCGGTACCGGGTGCGCATGGACGGCGACCCGCGGGCGACGCTGCTGGTGCGGGGGCTCCCCGGCGTGGACGCGCTCCCCTGGCACGGCCCGGACCGCGTCGCCCCGGCGCGCGAGCTCGAGGTGGCCGCCGGGCGCAGGCCGGTGGTGGGCGTCTCCCCCCGCACGCCCGCGCCGGTGCTCGCCTTCCTGGCGGAGGAGGGGTTCCCGGCGGAGCGCGGCGCGGAGCCGGCCCGCTTCGGCGCCTGGGTGGACGCGGCCGGCGAGGTGGACGAAAAGGCGGTCCTGGCGGCGGTGGAGTCGTCGGGGGGGCCGCTGGTGCGCCTGGGCCGCTGGCCGGACGGCGCGCGCAGCGCCCTCTCGGTCACCGGCGACATCGACTGCATGACCCTGCAGGACTTCGCCCTGCGCCTGTGGGAGACCCGCCGGTGACGCCCGCCGCCGCGCCCGCCCGGGCGGGCCTCCCGCCCGCGCCGCCCCCCGCCGCCGCGCGTCCCGGCGGCGCGGTGGTGGTGGGCGGCGACTTCAACGGCCTGGGGATCGTGCGCAGCCTGGGCCGGCGCGGCATCCCCGTGTGCGTGCTGGACGACGAGCGCTCCATCGCGCGCTTCTCCCGCTACTGCAGGCACCACGTGCGCGTCGCCGACCTGCGCGACCACGGGCGGACGGTGGACGCGGTGCTCGAGGCCGGGGAGCGGCTGGGGCTGGAGGGGTGGGTGCTGTACCCCACCCGCGACGAGACGGTGGGGGCGTTCTCCCGGGAGGGCGCGCGGCTCGCGGAGCGCTTCCGCGTCCCGGTGCCGGAGTGGGAGGTCGCCCGCTGGGCGCTGGACAAGCGCAACACGTACCAGCTGGCGGCGCGGCTCGGCGTCCCCGCGCCGCGCACCTGGACCGTGCACGGGCCCGACGAGGCGGCGGCGCTGGACGCGGAGGGCCCCTTCGCGGTGAAGCCGGCGGTCAAGGGGCGCTTCCTCTACGCCACGAAGGCGAAGGCGTGGCGCGCCGACACCCGCGCCGAGCTGGTGGAGCGCGTGCGCCGGGCGGCCGCGCTCTGCGGCCCCGGCGAGGTGCTGGTGCAGGAGCTCGTCCCCGGCGACGGACGGCGGCAGTACTCGTTCTGCACCTTCTTCAAGGAGGGCCGCCCGCTGGCCGCCATGACCGTCCGGCGCCTGCGGCAGCACCCCCCGGAGTTCGGCCGGGCCAGCACGTACGTGGAGACGGTGGAGGAGCCGGCGGTGGAGGAGCTGGCGCTCGAGCTGCTGGGCGGAATGGGCTACTACGGGCTGGCGGAGGTGGAGTTCAAGCACGACCCGCGCGACGGGCGCTTCAAGGTGCTGGACGTGAACGCGCGCGCCTGGGGGTACCACGCGCTCGGGCGCGCGGCGGGGGTGGACTTCCCCGCCCTCCTCTTCGCCGACCAGGCGGGCGAGCGGGTGCGTCCCTGCCGGGCCCGCCCCGGGGTGCGCTGGGTCCGCCTGGTGACGGACCTGCCGACCGGCGTGCTGGAGGTGGCGGCGCGGCGGGTCGGCGTGCTGCAGTACCTGAAGAGCCTGCGGAGCGCCGACGCGGAGTCCGTCTTCTGCCGGGACGACCCGCTCCCCGGGATGGCGGAGCTGGCGCTGGTGCCGTACCTGGCCGCCAAGCGCGGATACTGAAGCGGATACCGGAGCAGGACGACGATGAGCGAGTGCCACGCGATCGTGATCGGGGCCGGCCCCTACGGCCTGGCGGCGGCGGAGCGGCTCCACGCCGCGGGCGTGGAGACCCGCGTCTTCGGCCGCGCCATGGATTTCTGGGCCGCGATGCCGCGCGGGATGAAGCTGCGCTCGTCGTGGGAGGCGTCGCACATCGGCGACCCCGACGGGCCGCACTCGCTCGGCGCGTACGAAGCGTGGCGGGAGGGCGCGCTCTCCCGCCCCGTCCCGCTGGACGACTTCATCGCCTACGGCCGGTGGATGCAGGCGCGGGCGGTGCCCCACCTGGAGGACCGCCGGGTGGAGCGCGTCGAGCGGGCGGGGCGCGGCTTCCGGGTGCGGCTGGAGGACGGGGAGACGGTCCACGCGCGCCGCGTGGCCGTGGCGGCGGGGATCGCCCCGTTCGCGCGGCGGCCGGCGGAGGCGCGCGGCCTCCCGGCCGAGCGGGCGTCGCACGTGTCGGAGCACCGGGACCTGTCGGTCTTCCGCGGGCGCCGGGTGCTGGTGGTGGGCGGCGGACAGAGCGCGCTGGAGTCCGCCGCGCTCCTGCACGAAGCCGGGGCGGAGGTGGAGGTGGTCGCCCGCGCGCCGCGCATCCACTTCCTGCGCGGCGACACGGTGCGCGGCGCGCTGGGCGGGCTCGCCCGGCTGGCGTACACGCGCGAGGACGTGGGCCCGCCGGGGATCAACCGCATCGTCTCCGCGCCGCGGCTGCTGCGCTCGCTCCCCCGCCCCCTGCGCGACTGGGTGAGCCGGCGCGCCATCCGCCCCGCGGGCTCGCAGTGGCTGCGCCCGCGCCTGGCCGGCGTGACGCTGCGCACCGGCCGCCGCCTGGTCCGCGCCGCGCCGGAGGGAGGCGGGGTCGCGGTGACGCTGGACGACGGCACGCGCTGCACGGCGGACCACCTGCTGCTGGGGACGGGCTACCAGGTGGACGTGGCGCGCTACCCCTTCCTCCCGCCCGAGCTGCTGCGGGAGCTGCGCCACGCGGGCGGCTATCCGGTCCTCTCGGCGGGGATGGAGTCGTCGGTCCCGGGCCTCCACTTCCTCGGCGCCCCCGCCGCGCTCAGCTTCGGCCCGCTGATGCGCTTCGTCTCCGGGTCGCACTACGCCGCCACGCGACTGGTGCGCGCCGTCGCCCCCACCCGCGCCGCCGCCCCCCTCCGCGCCGCGGTCCGCTCCACGCCGGAGGCGGAGCCGGCGGGGTGAGGGCCCCGCCCCGCCGGCGCAAACGCCTGCGGGTGGTGAAGTCCACCGACCCGGGGAGAGCCCGGCGAGCCCGGGGAGGTTCACGTCCGGCAGCAGCAGGTCCGGGGCGCGCGTCGAAGAGAGGGCGCGGGAGCAATACGCGAATCACCCCGCCCACTTAGCGCCCTCGCAAGCTCTTCGCGCGGCGTCTCACGCGCTCGCGGCACGAGGGGTGGCGCGAGCGGTCGCCTGGGTGCCGAACGCGAAGGGCGAACCGCGGACCCCGGGCGTCTCCCCCCGTGCCGCCTCCCGGCTGCGTCTTCCCGCATCGCCTTCGCGGGGGGGGGTTCAGCGAAGTCTGGCCGGTACGGAACCACGTATTCCGCTACATTTCATCTTCGAGTATAATGCGTCACCGTACAAACGCCCGGCCGAGCACGCGACGTCCTTTCCCGCGCCGTCCTGCCGGCCATGCGCGTCCGACCACCATCCTGAAGAGAGAGATCCCCATGAAGCACAAGCTGAAGATCGACGACCTGAGCGTGGAGACGTTCGTGGTTTCGGAGGACGCCGCGCCCGCGCGCGGGACCGTGCGCGGCTTCGCCAGGCCGTCGCGGGTGGCGACGATGTGCCAGGAGAGCTGTCCGGTGGACGCGTGCGGAGAAACGGTGTTCGTGTACTCGTGCGGCTACCCCGAGACGCAGTGCCCCCAGTAGCTCCGGCCGGTGCCGCGCCGCCTCGGGCCGCCGGGTAGCGGCTCGAGAAGCAACCCGATCTCAGGAGAGCTCGCGATGAAGCTCAGGCTGAAGGTGGAAGAGCTGCGGGTGGACACCTTCGAGACCACGCGCAGGCCCGAGACGCGGCGCGGCACGGTGCGGGCGAACGAGGGCTCGCGGCCGCCCAACTGCTTCTCCGGCGAGTGGTCGTGCATCCCCGAGGCGAGCTGCGTGGACACCTGCGGCCTGTCGTGCTGGGGAAGCTGCGTCGAAACGTACGACTGCTGCATGTGAACCCGGCCCGGTCCGTTTCCCCGCGAACGCGCGGGGAAGCGGATCGCCGCGCCAGACCTCGGGTCAGAAGAGCGGCCCCGCCCCCTCGTGCGAGGGAGCGGGGCCGCTCGTCGCGCGCTCGGCAAACCCCGCCCAGTACGATTCAGGGGTTGTCGAGCGCTCTGATCAGGCGCCGTCCCGACTCTCAGCGGACCGTCACCGTCTGCCGCATCCAGGGGTGGATGCAGCACTGGTACCTCTCCGTCCCCGTCTCGTCGAAGGTGTGCTGCACCGTCTGCCCGGACAGCACGGTGGAGCTGGCGAACTCGGCCTGGTTGGCGCATTCGGGCGCCACCGTGAGGTTCCCCGACGCCTGGTTGAGCGCCGGCACCACCCCGCCCCCGAAAGCCTCCACCTCCGTGAAGGTGTGCGTCTCCCCGCCGGTGTTCACCACCGGGAGCGTCGTCCCCTCCCGGATGCTGAAGCTGGCCGGCTCGATCCTCCAGGCCGCGACCCTGTGCGTCGCGTTCAGCTCCGCGTTGAAGCTCGCCAGCGTCATCCCGGTGCTGCCGGAGGGATGCAGGCAGGTGCCGGCGCCGAGCGCGGCGTTGAAGGTCGCGGGGTCGCAGTCGTCGTGCAGCTGGATGCTCGCCGTCGCGCCGTTCATGTCGTCGCAGCCCGCGAGAAGCGCCATCGCGGGGACGATGGCGAGGGTGAGGAAGGCGTGTCGCATCTTCACCTCCGGCTGTGGAATGGGCCCTTGGCCCGCTCTCGACAGCTCTTCGGGGTGGGCGAAGGGCCAGTCCACGCCGGAACCGCCGGCGCGACCCGACGCTCGATCACGAGGCATGCCATGCCAGGATCGACGGCGCCGGCAGGGTTTGCCGGGCTTCGAGCCATCCTGCCCTGGATTGACATGAGACACGTGACTCGTACCGCGACAGTGCACGCGGCCCGCCCCCTCGAGCGAGGGAGCGGGCCGTCCCGCCTCGGATCAGGCGGTCCGCGGACCGGACGATCTCAGTACATGTCGCCCATGCCGCCGCCGCCCGGCATGGCGGGCGCATTCTCCTTCTCCGGCTTCTCCACCGGCACGCTCCCGGTGGTGAGCGGGGAACTCCCTCGGGCTCGCCCGGCAGCGCGGCAGCGCCACGCCGCCGCCGTGCTCGACAACGCTGCCCGCTCGGTGGAGGACGCGATCTCGCGTGTGCCGGCCCGGCTGGACCCATGGGCGAGCCGCGGTTCGTCCGCCGGGACCGCACCCGGGGAGCGTCACCGTCCGGCAGAGTCCCTCAGCGCCTCACTCGTAACAGATCTGATACCGGGTGCAACCGGTGTTGGCGCAGGTGTTCGCGCAGCTGATGCAGGTGTTGTCGTCACAGGTGTAGGCGCAGGTGTTGGGACAGGTGTTGTCGCAGGTGGGGCACCCGGGGCACGTGCAGGCCGTGACGCAGGTGCACTGCTGGCCGATCACGGTGCCCCTGGACTCCGGCTCCGCGGGCGTGGTCTGGAACGAGTCCACGCGCAGCTCGTCCAGGCTGAGCGACAGCTTCTTCATGGTCGTCCTCCCGGCATGAGGCAAAAAGAACGGGTGCGGTCCCGGTCAGGCGCGGCCCTGGACACGTTTGATTCCAGACGATACGGAAGGCAGGCGCGGGTTTGGGTCGTACGCCGCCCGTTCGGCTGGGGTCGGACGGCTGCTGCAACATTCGTGCACATTGCGCCGGAAAAGGGTTTGCCTGCACGTGCACGGGCGTTCCGGATCCGCCAGGCTCCACGCCGCCGCAGGGGCGTTCATCTCGCCGGTCTCGGCGCCGCGTTGGCGGTCCACGCCTGCCTTCACGCCGCGGGAGCGCCGGAGGCCTCTGCGGGGCAGGTGCGCAGACGACAGAACCGGCGGAGAGCCGAAGCCTTCCGCCGGTCCGTGGGGTCCTACCGGTCCGTCGGGACCGACCGGCTCAGTACATGTCGCCCATGCCGCCGCCGCCCGGCATGGCGGGGGCCTTGTCCTTCTCCGGCTTCTCCACCACCACGCTCTCGGTGGTGAGCAGGAGGCTGGCGATGGACGCCGCGTTCTGCAGCGCCGTGCGGGTGACCTTGGTGGGGTCGATCACGCCGGCGTCCACCAGGTCCTCGTACTCGTCGGTGCGGGCGTTGTAGCCGTAGTTGCGGTTCTCGCTCTCGCGCACCTTGGCCACCACGATCGAGCCCTCCACGCCCGCGTTCTGCACGATCTGGCGGATCGGCTCCTCCAGCGCGCGCTCCACGATGCGCACGCCGATCTGCTCGTCCTCGTCCTCCAGCTTGAGCTCCTTCAGGCTCGACTGGCAGCGCAGCAGCGCCACGCCGCCGCCGGCCACGACCCCCTCCTCCACGGCCGCGCGGGTGGCGTGCAGGGCGTCCTCCACGCGCGCCTTCTTCTCCTTCATCTCGGTCTCGGTGGCGGCGCCCACGTTGATCACCGCCACGCCGCCGGCCAGCTTGGCCAGCCGCTCCTGCAGCTTCTCGCGGTCGTAGTCCGAGGTGGTCTTGTCGATGGCCGCGCGGATCTCCTTGATGCGGCCCTGGATGGCGTCCTCCTGCCCGGCGCCGTCGACGAGGGTGGTGTTGTCCTTGTCGATCACGATCCGCTTGGCGCGGCCCAGGTCGCTGAGCACCGCGTTCTCCAGCTTGAAGCCGACCTCCTCGCTGATCACCTGCCCACCGGTGAGCACCGCGATGTCGCCCAGCATGGCCTTGCGGCGGTCGCCGAAGCCCGGCGCCTTCACCGCGGCCACCTTGAGCGTGCCGCGCAGCTTGTTCACCACCAGCGTGGCCAGCGCCTCGCCCTCCACGTCCTCGGCGATGATGAGGAGCGGGCGGCCCATCTGCGCGACCTTCTCCAGCACCGGGAGGAGGTCCTTCATCGACGAGATCTTCTTGTCGTGGATGAGGATGAGCGCGTCCTCCAGCACCGCCTCCATGCGGTCGGGGTCGGTGATGAAGTAGGGCGAGAGGTAGCCGCGGTCGAACTGCATGCCGTCGACGGTCTCCAGCGTGGTCTCCAGCCCCTTGGCCTCCTCGACGGTGATCACGCCGTCCTTGCCGACCTTCTCCATGGCGTCGGCGATCAGGTTGCCGATCTCCTCGTCGTTGTTGGCGCTGATGGTGCCGACCTGGGCGATCTCCTTCTTCCCGGCGGTCTCCACCGACAGGGTCTTCAGCTCGGCCACCACCCGCTCGACGGCCTTGTCGATGCCGCGCTTGAGCGACATGGGGTTGGCGCCGGCGGTGACGTTCTTGAGCCCCTCGCGGAAGATGGCCTGGGCCAGCACGGTGGCGGTGGTGGTGCCGTCGCCGGCCAGGTCGCTGGTCTTGGTGGCGACCTCCTTCACCATCTGGGCGCCCATGTTCTCGATCGGGTGGTCCAGCTCGACCTCCTTGGCCACGGTCACGCCGTCCTTGGTGATGAGCGGCGAGCCGAACTTGCGGTCGATGACCACGTTGCGGCCCTTGGGGCCGAGGGTGACCTTCACGGCCTCGGCGAGCTGGTCCACGCCCTTCTTGAGCGCGGCGCGGGCGTCGACGCCGAAAGTGAGCTCCTTGGCAGCCATATCTGTTTCTCCTTGGGGAATCGGTTCCGAATCAGAAAAGTCGGGTCGTGCGCCAGCCCGTCAGCCGACCACAGCGAGCACGTCGGACTCGCGCAGGATCAGGTACTGCTCGTTGTCGACGGTCACCTCGGTGCCGCTGTACTTCCCGTAGAGGACCTTGTCGCCGACCTTCAGCTCCATCTCGACCCGCTTGCCGTCCTCGACCTTGCCGGGCCCGACGGCGACCACCTCGCCCTGCTGCGGCTTTTCCTTGGCCGTGTCGGGGATGTAGAGTCCGCCCCGCATGGTCTCCGTCTCCTCGAGCGGCTTGACGACCACCCGGTCGGCGAGCGGCTTGACCTTGATGTCGGTCGCGGTAGCCATGGATTGAGCCTCCGTACGTTTGAGTGGGTGTGGTGATTGTGCGCTGTTAGCACTCGTTCACCGGGAGTGCTAACGACAGCGCGAAAATAAGCCTCCACGCCGCGCTGTCAAGCGGTGGTCCGCCGACGGCGCGAGGAAGAACCGGCCGGCTCCGCTTACAAGGAACGTACCCGTCCAGGTGCGCCACTTTGGCCGATTCCGGCGCGAACGCTTGCCGGAGCGGCGGACCGCCTGCTGCTCGCGCTCCACCTGGACCACCGAGGCGGGCCGGGTCCGCTCCGCTTCGCCGGCATCGGCGCGGCGGCGGCGGTGATGCCCCCTCCCCGGCCCTCCCCCGCTGCGCGGGAGAGGGAGAACTACGACTCCTTCATCCTGCGAGGTCTGGCGCAGCGACGCTGGGCTCGCGCGGAGACGACCGCCTCCGTCAACTCCGTTGACTCCGTGTGAGGGCCGGTGTTTTCGGCCTGGCGGCGGAAGGGAATCCTTGACGATGCAGGCTGCGGCACGCATCCGTATGCACGTTCCTGCCTGATCCGCCGCTCCGCCCGCCGCAGTCCATCATCCGCGCTACCCCGATCCACCCCGCGCGGCGGCGCCGGAACCGTCCCCCTCTTCCCCCCCATCTCACCCGTCACGGGAAGCCGCGATGACGCGCCGCCGTGAAGTGCAATTCTCCGCCGCGACCCTCGCGGCGACCGTCCTCCTCTGCGCCGCGCTGGCGCCGGGCGGCCGCGCCGGCACCGCGCTGGCCGCCGGCGCGCCCGCCTGCCCCGACTCGCTCCCGCTCCCCAGCTCCGTGGGCGAGCAGGCGTACGAGGGGCTGCTGAACGCCTTCCTGGAGGGGCGGTGCTACCGTGGCTGGGTGCACGACTCCCTGGTCCGCAACACGGGGCCGTTCATCGACGGCAGGAACTTCGGGACGCACCCGGCGGTGCGCGTCTACTACTCGCCGCGCGCGTGGGAGTGGATGACGGCGCGCCGCCGCCAGGGCCGCATCGACGACAACGCCATCATCGTCAAGGAGATGTACACCCCGCCCGCCGCGCCCGGGGCGAAGCTGGAGGGGTGGACCACGATGGTGAGGGACTCGGCCGGGGCGCTCGACGGCTGGTACTGGGGCTACCGCGGCGTGGCCGACCCGCCGGCGCGGCCGATCGACTACCCGTCGTCGGGCTTCGGGCTCTACTGCGTGCGCTGCCACGCCTCGGCCGAGAGCGAGCTGACCTTCGCCGCGGTGCGCAACGTGGACCCCGGGGAGGACCCGCTCTCGTTCGTGGTGCAGACGTTCACCACCGCCCCCGCCCAGGCGCCCCGCGCGCCGGGCCGGGACGCGCTCTCGGTGCACGGGCAGGTGGAGCTGGCCAACGAGACGCAGCGCCACGAGCTGCCGAAGCCGCTCCCGGCGCCGGACTCCGCCTTCCTGGCGCTGTACCGCATCTCCCGGCACTTCGCCGCGCCGAACGCGAGGACGGCGTTCCCGGTGGAGACGTACGACCACGTGGTGCCGGGGCCGGGCGGGCCGGAGCAGTTCCTGACCTCGGACCAGTGCACCGGCTGCCACTCGGCCTCCACCTTCAACATGGCGCTCATCACCGCCGGCGGACGCGACACCTTCAACCTGTCGCCGTACGGCGAATGGCGCGCGTCGCTGATGGGCCTCGCCGGGCGCGACCCCGTCTTCCACGCCCAGCGCGAGAGCGAGGTGGCGCGCTTCCCCGACCTGCGCACCTTCATCGACACCACCTGCTACCGCTGCCACGGGGTGATGGGCCAGCGCCAGGCGAAGCTGGACGGGACCATGTTCCGCCACGACATGGTCTACGCCGGGCCGGGGGAGCCGGGCGCGAAGTACGGCGCGCTGGCCCGCGACGGGATCAGCTGCATGGCGTGCCACCAGGTCTCGGCCATCGCCCCCGGCGACACCGCCACCTTCACCGGCCGCTTCCCGGTGGACCCGCCGGGGCACGTGAACGGGCCGTACGACACCGTGATCGAGCTGCCGATGAAGAACGCGCTGGGGATCACCCCGCGCGGCGCGCCGCAGATCCGCACCAGCGCGCTCTGCGGCAGCTGCCACACCGTGGTGCTCCCGGTGCTGGACCGCCAGGGGCGGCAGATCAAGACCGACTACGAGCAGGCCACCTACCCCGAGTGGCTGAACAGCGTCTACCAGGACGAGATCCCCCCGTTCGACCGGGACAGCGCGCGCACCTGCCAGAGCTGCCACATGCCGCAGGACTTCCGCGGCGACCGGCTGCGCTACCGGGTGGCGATCATCGAGGACCCCACCTACCCCATGGCCGACCACCGCGCCCGCGACAGCGCCATCACCGTGGCGGTGCGCGACACCTTCAGCCGGCACATGCTGATGGGGGTGAACCTCTTCACGCTGGCGATGTTCCAGCAGTTCCCCGACACGCTGGGGATCCGCAGCACCGACTACATGTACTCGGCCGGCGTGCAGCCGCTGGTGAACGCCGGCCTCTCGGCGCTCGCGCTGGCGCGCGAGCAGGCGGCGCGGGTGCGCGTGGAGGGCGTGCGCAGGGTGCGCGACTCGCTGGAGGTGTCGGTGCGGGTGGAGAACCTGGCCGGGCACCGGCTCCCCTCGGGGGTGGGCTTCCGGCGCGCCTTCCTGGAGCTCGTGGTCACGGGCGGGCAGGGCACGCTGTGGGCGTCGGGGCGCACCGACCGGCTGGGGGTGATCGTGCGGGGCACGTCGAGCCAGCCGCTCGCCACGGAGTTCTTCACCCGGCCGGCTGCCGCGGGCGGCGTCTACCAGCCGCACCACGAGACGATCACCCGCGAAGACCAGGTGCAGATCTACGAGGAGCTGGTGGCCGACCCGGAGGGGTGGCTGACCACCAGCTTCCTGGCGCTGGACAGCGTGGTGAAGGAGAACCGGCTGCAGCCGCGCGGGTGGCGGCGCGGCGGCCCGTTCTGGCACGAGACGCAGCCGCACGGCGAGTCCGCCCGCGACGCGGACTACTGGAACCGGGGCGGCGCAGACCGGCTGGTGTACCGCATCCCGCTCTCGCGCGTCCGCGGGGCCATGAGCGTGCGGGCGACGCTCTACTACCAGGCGATCCCGCCGTACTACCTGGCGCAGCGCTTCGGCATCCGCTGCGGCGCGTTCCCCGGCGACTGCGCCGAGACGCGGCGCCTGGCCTTCCTCGCCAGCCGGCTGCGCACGCAGGGGACGCCGATCGAGAGCTGGAAGCTGATGCTGGCGACGGAGCAGCGCGCGATTCCGGCGGCCGTGGCCGCGCGTCCGCAGGCGCGAACGTCGGGGACGCGGGGCTGATACCCGCTTGCAGAGGATCGTTCGGGGATAGATCTGCAAAAAATCTCACACAGAGGCACAGAGACACAGAGAAAAACCAAAGCTTTCAGTTCTCTGTTGGCCTCTGTGTCTCTGTGTGATTCCAATCTGTTTCGGAAACCCGAAAGGTGCTCTGTACCGTGGTATAAGCGCTTCCCTCGACAACGAACGCCCCGCCGGGATGCGCACCCGGCGGGGCTTCTTCGTTCGCCGTGGACGCGCGTCAACACTCGCGGCGCGACGATCATCGGGCTCCGGCTTCGGCATCCTCCAGCTCCCCGAGCCGCCGCTGCAGGAACCGCCGCTCCGGCTCCTGGCGCGCAAGGGCGAGGGCGCGCTCGTAGGAAGCCCGGGCTTCCGCCGTTCTCCCCAGCCGCCGGCACAGGTCGGCGCGCGCGGAGTGCGCCAGGTGGTAGTCCTCCAGCTCGCCGCGCGCGAGGATAGCGTCGACGAGGGCCAGGCCGGCCGCGGGGCCGTCGCGCATGGCCACGGCGGCGGCGCGGTTCAGCTCCACCACGGGCGAGGGGTCGGCCCGCAGCAGCACGTCGTAGAGGCCGACGATCTGGGCCCAGTCGGTGGCGGCGGCGGTGGGCGCCTCGGCGTGCACGGCCGCGATGGCCGCCTGCAGGGTGAACGGGCCGAAGCGGCGCGACCTGAGCGCCCGCTCCACCAGCGCGGTCCCCTCCGCGATCCGCTCCCGGTTCCAGAGCGAGCGGTCCTGGTCGGCCAGCAGCACCAGCTCGCCCGACGGCGAGGTGCGCGCGGCGCGCCGCGACTCGTGCAGCAGCATCAGCGCCAGCAGCCCCTCCACCTCGGGCTCGGGGAGCAGCTCCGCCAGCAGCCGCCCCAGGCGGATCGCCTCGCCCGAGAGGTCGGCCCGCGTCAGCGAATCTCCCGCGGACGCCGAGTATCCCTCGTTGAACACCAGGTAGACCACGTGCAGCACGGCGTCCAGCCGCTCCGGCAGGTCGGCGCGCGACGGCACCTGGTAGGGGATGCGCGCGTGGCGGATCTTGGCCTTGGCGCGGACGATCCGCTGGGCGAGCGTGGGCGGGGCGGTGAGGAAGGCGCGCGCGATCTCCTCGGTGGTGAGGCCGCAGACCTCGCGCAGCGTGAGCGCCACCCGCGCGTCGGGCGCCAGGGCCGGGTGGCAGCAGGTGAAGATCAGCCGCAGCCGGTCGTCTTCGACGCCGCCGTCGTCGCGCTCCGGGGGCTCGTCGGCGGCGTCGAGCTGGGCGGCGAGCTCCGCCAGCTTCCGGTCGGACCGGGCGCGGCGGCGCAGGGCGTCGACGGCCTTGAAGCGGCCGGCCGAGACCAGCCACGCCCGGGGGTTGGCGGGCACCCCGTCCCTCGGCCACCGCTGCAGCGCCGCGGCGAAGGCGTCGTGCAGCGCCTCCTCGGCCAGGTCGAAGTCGCCGAGGATGCGGATCAATGTGGCGAGGACGCGGCGCGACTCGGCGCGGTAGACGGCGTCGACCGCCGCCCGCGCCGTTTCGGCCGCGTCCTCGCCCACCATCGGCGGCTCCCGGCTACTGCTGGCTGAAGTCCACCACCGGCCGCACCTCGATGCTGCCGGTGCGGGCCGACGGGATCCGGGAGGCGATCTGGATGGCTTCGTTCAGGTCGCGGGCCTCGACCAGGTAGAAGCCGCCGAGCTGCTCCTTGGTCTCGGCGAAGGGGCCGTCGGTGGTGGACACCTGGTCGCCCCGGACCCGCACGGTGGTGGCCGTGTGGACGGGGTGGAGCGCCTCCCCAGCCACGTAGTGGCCACTGCCGCGGATCCCCTCGGTGAAGGCGAAGTACTCGCCCATGAAGGCGTCGGACTCGTCCTTGGGCATCTCGGCCAGCTTCTTCTCCTCGTCGTAGATCAGGCACAGGTACCGCATGACTCCCTCCGGATCGGGGGTGGAACGTCGTGGACGCCAGGTAGTCGTTCGGGGGAGCCCGGAATCGACAGGTGCCCGTTTCGGCCGCGTCGGGACGCCTCAGATCGGGAGCCGGACCTCGTCGCGGAGCGGCCGGCCCTCACTCCGAGCGGTACGGCACCTCGACGACCATCCCGTCGTGGGCGGACACCGTCTCGGGGAAGACGGCGCGGGCCTCCTTCTCCAGCAGGCGCGGGTCGTCGGCGTAGCGGGGGGAGAAGTGGGTGAGGACCAGGCGCAGCACCCCGGCGTCGGCGGCGACGCTCGCGGCCTCGCGGGCGGTGGAGTGGCCGGTGGCGACGGCGCGGTCGGCCTCGTCGTCGCCGAAGGTGGCCTCGTGGATCAGCAGGTCGGCGCCGGCGGCGATCTCGCGCGTGGCGGCGCAGGGGCGGGTGTCGCCGGAGTACACCACCTTCCGCCCCGGGCGCGGAGGGCCGACCAGCTCCTCGGGGCGGACCACGCGGCCGTCCACCTCCACCGGCTGGCCGTGGTGCAGCTTCCCCCAGAGCGGGCCCTCGGGGATGCCCAGCTCGCGCGCTCGGGCGGGGTCGAAGCGCCCCAGCCGCTCGTGCTCCACCAGGGCGTAGCCCAGCGCCCGCCCGCCGTGCTGCACCTTGAACGGCACCACGTCGTAGGCGCCCCGCCGCACCGCCTCGCCGGGCTCCAGGGTGCGGATGTTGACCTCGAAGGGGACGCGCTCCACGCCGAGCTCCACCGCCTGGCGGAGGATGACGTCGCCGCCGCGCGGCGCCCACAGGTCCACCGGCTCCTCGCGCGCCTGCAGCCCCAGCGTGCGCAGGAGCCCGATGACGCCCAGGAAGTGGTCGGCGTGCAGGTGGGTGAAGAAGATGTCGCTGAAGCTGAAGCCGGTGCCGAAGCGCATCATCTGCCGCTGCGTCCCCTCGCCGCAGTCGAACATCATCACGTCGCCCTCGCGCTGGACGAGGAGCGAGGAGACGTTGCGGCCGACGGTCGGGCGGGCGGCGGCGGTGCCGAGGAACGTGATCCTCATCGCGCCGCAGTCTTCGCTGGCGAGTGCCCAGTGCCCAGTGCCCAGTGCCCAGTGAACAACCCTGCAGGTCCTGGGCACTGGGCACTGGGCACTTGGAACTTCTTTTCGATCATGCCGTCACCACCTCGACGTTCAGGAACGGCTCGATCTCGGCCCGCGGGATCAGCGCGGGCCAGTACGCCACGATCTCCTGCACCTTCGGGCGGCCGCCCGCGAAGCCCGTCACCGAGGGGGGGCCGGCCAGCACCAGGGGGGCGATCTCCTTGGTGAACCTGTCGACCGCGGCGAAGTCGGGGCCGCGCACGCTCCAGCGCACCGTCACCTCGGCCAGGTCGGCGGGCGGCGGGCCGGCCAGGGGGCCGTGGGTGGCGTTCCACCCC
The DNA here is from genome assembly GCA_036389795.1 of Longimicrobium sp. NCBI lineage: Bacteria > Pseudomonadati > Gemmatimonadota > Longimicrobiia > Longimicrobiales > Longimicrobiaceae > Longimicrobium > Longimicrobium sp. The sequence goes on along the minus strand of DASVWD010000053.1, from coordinate 36,228 downwards.
ACGTACTCGGTGAGCACCTCGTCGAACTCGAGCCCCAGGCGGTCCAGCCGCTCGCGCAGCACCCGGTCGGCGGCCTGCGCCTTCTCCACGGCGTCGGGCCAGGCGTAGACCAGCGTGCCGCTGGCCTTGTAGCCGTCGGAGTACGAGACGCTCACCTTCAGGAACTGCGTGGGCGCGGCGCCGCGCACGCCGTGCACGCGGACCCGGTCCGGCCCGGCGTCCTCCAGCCGGATGGTGGTGAAGTCGGCGATGCAGTCGGGGGTGATGTAGCTCCGCGGGTCGCCCATCTCGTAGACGAGCTGCTCCTTCACCGTCTGCACCGTCACGCGCCCGCCGGTGCCCTCGTGCTTGGTGACCACGAACGAGCCGTCCGGCGCCGCCTCGATGATCGGGTAGCCGACGTTCGCCAGGTCGGGGATCTCGCGCCAGCTCCACAGGCAGTTGCCGCCCGAGGCCTGCGCGCCGCACTCGTTGATGTGCCCGGCCACCACGCCCGCCGCGATCCGGTCGTGGTCGTCCAGCCCCCAGCCGAAGGCGTGGATCATCGGCGCGTAGGTGAGCGCCGTGTCGGTGGAGCGGCCCGTGATCACCACGTGCGCGTCCTGCGCGAGCGCGGCCACGATCGGCCGGGCGCCGATGTAGGCGTTGGCGCTCTGCACGCGGCCCAGCACGGTGGAGAGCGGCTCGCCCGTCTCCATGTTCCTGAGCTCCACGCCGCGCGCCAGCAGGTCCGGCAGGCGCTCCAGGATGTCGTCGCCGCTGATCATCCCGATGCGGGCGCGGCCCGCGAGCCCCGCCTTGCGCGCCTCCTCGAGCACCGCGTCGCGGCAGCCGGGGGGGTTCACGCCCCCGGCGTTGGCCACCACGCGGATGCCGCGCTCCACCACGGCGGGGAGGATCTCGCCCATCAGCGGCACGAAGTCGCGCGCGTAGCCCAGGGAGGGGTTCCGCGAGCGCTGCTTCTGCATGATCGACATGGTGACCTCGGCCAGGTAGTCGAGCATCAGGTAGTCGATCGGGCCGCCCTCCACCTGCTGGCGCGGGGCGTCGAGCTGGTCGCCCCAGAACCCCTGCCCCGAGGCGATGCGGATCTTGTCTCTCATCCGGCTCCGTGTCGTTTGGTCAGACCAGGCCCGTCCTCAGCAATTCGAGGTGCCGCTCGCGCAGCACCTCGTCTCGAGCCGCACAGCATCGAATGGACCGGCGTGAAGGCTATGCGCACCCGGTCAGCGCCTCGGCCGCCCACGGCCGAGCACGTCGTCCACTTGGATCTCGCTGCCGCCGAGGGCAGGCGAGTGCCACCAATCCCCGCGCCTGAACTCACGGACGGAGCCGAACTGCCCTCCAATCGGCACGAGAGAGACCACAATCACGTCCCGCGTGAGGTCAACAAGCCAGAGTTCTGGGATACCCGCTGCGGCATATCGCTCAGTTTTGGCAGTGCGGTCGAACAGGACTGACGTGTCCGCCACCTCGACCAGCAGGAGCACGTCCGCCGCTACCGGATGCGAGTCTTCGTACTCGTCGTCCCGCGCGCGAACGACCGCCAGATCGGGTTGCGGGTCCTCACCCTCATCCACGTGGACGGGATCCTGGACGCGTACGATGTGGTCACCCGCACGGGCAATGAGCATTCGCGCCAGCCGGCTCACGCACGACGCGTGACGGCTTCCGACCGGGGTCATCTCGATGATCTCACCGTCGAACAGTTCGACACGGTCGTCCTCGGACAGGATTCCAGCTTCCGCGAGACGGTGGAAGTCGGCAGACGTGAACCGGAAGGGACGCGTCCCGCTGACCACGACCCCATCGATCAGCTCGGTCCCGTGCTCCGGGAGCACACCGATCTCCGTCATGCGAACGTACTGGTCCACGCTGAACCGATGCGGCTGTACGAACTGAACAGCCATGGTTTCCTCCTCGACTACAGGGTCCGGCTTGAAAACGATGCGCACCCGGGTCAGCCGCGCGCCGCCGGCCCCAGCACATCCTCCACACGCACCTCTCGTCCACCCAGCGCGGGAGAGGTCCACGCTTGACCACGCCGATAGTCGTGCACGTCCGTGTATCGGCCCGATTCGGGGGAGCGGAACACGACGACCGCGTCCCGCGTGAGATCGACCAGCCAGAACTCCCCGATCCCGGCCCGGGCGTACATCTCACTCTTGACGTTGCGGTCGTACAGCACCGTGGTGTCCGAGACCTCGATCAGCAGCAGCGTGTCCGCCGGCGTGGGATGCGCCTGTACGTACAGGTCGTCCCGCCAGCGCACGACGGCGACGTCTGGATACGGCTCCTGGGACTCGAGGGGGATCGGCATTTGACCCCGGATGAGAACGTCGGTCCCGAGCAGCTTCTCCAGCCAGATCTCGAGCCACTTGGCACACGCGGCGTGACGCGGACCGACCGGGGTCATCTCGACGATCTCCCCGTTGATGAGCTCGACGCGATCTTCCGGAGACAGGATGCCCGTCTCCGCCATGCGGTGGAACTCGTCGACGGTGAAGCGATGGTGCCGGGCGTGCTGGACGGACATGCTCGCCTCCTCACGTCAGGTGCGGCGGCAGGACGAAGGCGCCAGGTGCGGGCCCGGATTGCCACAGGTCAAGCACACGCCTTTAACCTCCGGCTGGATGCGGCCGCAGCACGTCTTCCACGCGAACCTCACGCCCACCCAGCGCCGGCGAGATCCACGCCTCTCCGTATCCATACTCCTCGACTTCCACATACTCGCCGCCCTGCGGAGACTGGTGCACCGCGACCGTGTTGCGGGGGAGGTCCACGACCCAGTACTCGGGGATCCCCGCGCGCGCGTACATTCGGCTCTTGACGTTGCGGTCGTAGAGTACCGTGGCATCGGCCACCTCTACGACCAGCAGACAGTCCGCGGGAGTCGGAAGACCACCCGCATACCCCTCCGCGCGGCGGCGGAGAAGCGCTACGTCCGGGTGAGGATGGGAGCCCTCGAGGACGAGCGGATTCTGCACCGAGATCCTGATCTCCTTCCCGACGACCTCGCGAAAGAAGTCGTCGAGGTCCATCACACACGAAACGTGTCGGCTCCCCACCGGCGTCATTTCAACGATCTCTCCCTCAATCAGCTCGACACGGTCTTCCGGCGACAGGATGCCTGTCTCCCCCATCCGCTGGAACTCCTCCACCGTGAACCGGTGGGGCATGGCGAATTGCACGGCCATGATCCCTCCTCAGGTCAGGTGCGGCGGCAGGACGAAGGCGCCCAGGTGCGGGCCCGGGTTGTTGATGGCGGTGCGCAGCGCCAGCGACAGCGCGGCGCGCGTCTCCTCGGGGAGCACCACCGCGTCCACGAAGCCGCGCGCGGCGGCGTAGCGCGCGTCGAGCTGGCGGTCGTAGTCGGCGCGCACGGCGTCGATCTTCGCCTGCAGCTCAGCGTCGGGCTGCTTCCCCGCCTTCTTCAGCTCGTCGAGCTGCGCGCTGAAGAGCGCCATCACCGCGCTGTCGCCCTCCATCACCCCCATCCGCCCCGTGGGCCAGGTGAAGATGAAGTCGGGGTCGAAGCCCTGCCCCGCCATGGCGTAGTAGCCCGCCCCCGAGGCGTGGTTCACCGTCAGCACGATCTTCGGCACCGTCGCCGTGGCCATCGCCTCCACGAAGCGGGCGCCGGCGCGGATGATCCCCGAGTGCTCGGCCTCGGTGCCCACCATGAAGCCCGACACGTCCTGCACGAACAGCAGCGGCGTGCCGTGGCGGCTCATGGTCTCGATGAAGTACGCCACCTTGTCGGCGCTGTCGGCGTAGACGATGCCCCCGAACTTGGGCGGCCCCCCGTGCGGGTCCTTCAGCATCCCCCGCGCGTTGGCGATCACGCCGACGGGGATGCCGCCGACCCGGGCGGTGCCGCAGATCATCTCCGGGGCGTGGTCGGCCTGGAACTCGTCCAGGTCGCCCGCGTCCAGGATGCACGAGAGGAGCGCGCGGGTGTCGTACGGCTGCCGGTGGTCTTCCGGGAGGATCTGGTAGAGGTCCGTCTCGGGCCGGAGCGGCGACACCGGCTCGTCCACGTTCAGCGCGGTGGGGTGGCGCGGCAGCTCGCGCACCAGGTCGCGGATCTTCGAGATGCAGGCGCGGTCGTCGGCGACGCGGTAGTGGGCCACGCCGCTGATGGCGTTGTGCGTCCAGGCGCCGCCCAGCGTCTCGGCGTCGGTGGTCTGCCCGGTGGCGCCCTTCACCAGGTTGGGCCCGCCGAGGCCCATGAAGCTGGTGCCCTCCACCATCAGGATCACGTCGGAGAGCGCCGGCAGGTACGCCCCGCCGGCGATGCACGGCCCCATCACCGCGGCGATCTGCGGCACCTTCAGGTAGCGCCGCATGATGGAGTTGTAGTAGAAGATGCGGCTGGCGCCGTACTGCCCGGGGAAGACGCCGCCCTGGTACGGCAGGTTCACCCCCGCGCTGTCGACCAGGTACACGATCGGCACCCGGCAGCGCATGGCCGCTTCCTGCGCCCGGAGCATCTTGGTGATGGTCTCGGGCCACCACGAGCCCGCCTTCACGGTGGCGTCGTTGGCGACCACCACCACCTCGCGCCCCGCCACGGTGCCGATCCCGGTGACCACCCCGGCGGCCGGCGCCTGCCCGTCGTACCGGTCGTAGGCCACCAGGAGGCCGATCTCCTGGAAGCGGGTGCGCGGGTCCAGCAGCAGCCCGATGCGCTCGCGCGCGGTGAGCTTGCCGTCGGCGTGCTGCTTCTCGATGCGCTTCGGTCCGCCGCCCTGGCGCAGGCGCGCCTCCAGCTCGGCCACCTCGCGGGCGAGCACGCGGGCGCGGGACTCCGCGGGCGCGGCGGCCTGGGGCGGGGGGGCGGTCGTGCTCACCGCTCCACCATCTCGCGGTCGCGGCCGTGCTCGGCGAACCAGGAGCGGATGTACTCCACGGCGGCCGACGTCGGGGTGCCGGGGCCGAAGAGCCGGCCGATCCCCTGCGCCTCCAGCGCCCGCATGTCTTCCTCGGGGATGATCCCGCCGCCGGTGATCAGGATGTGGTCGGCGCCCTCGGCCTCCAGCAGCTCCTTCACGCGAGGGAAGAGCGTCATGTGCGCGCCGGAGAGGATGGACATGGCCACCACGTCCACGTCTTCCTGGATGGCGGCGTTGACCACCATCTCGGGCGTCTGGTGGAGCCCCGTGTAGATGACCTCCATCCCGGCGTCGCGCAGCGCGGCGGCGATCACCTTGGCGCCGCGGTCGTGGCCGTCCAGCCCGGGCTTGGCGACCAGCACCCGGATCTTCCGTTCAGGCATGTGCTTCCGTGCTTCGATGATGGGAAACCGCACATAAGGCGAAGACGGCGAAACATAGACGCCGCGCTGGCCTGCGGCAAGCGAGGTGCCGGGAGGGTGAGGTGGGGGACCGGGCGAATGAATTCGCGGCAATAACCACACGAAGTCCGCCTTCGCGGACTCCCGGCTCCTGCACGTGTTCAGGTGCCCGCGCGCGGAGCCGGCCATGCGGGCGAGGCTGACTGCGATCCGTACGCGCAGGCGACCGGTCGCTCAGGGATGCCGGTCGACGAAGTCGCTGATGATCTCGCCGACTGCGTGCAGGTTCGCGTCGGCGTCGGGATCGTCCACGTTCGGGATGCGGGCGAGGATCGCGGCCAGGTCGGCCTGCATCGCCTCGTACGCGGCGTCGGCTTCCTCGCGCGTGGAGAAGAAGCGGGTGTGCACCATCCAGCCGTAGACGCCGCAGGTGATGGAAAACGGGGCGATGCCGCCGCCTTCCTCCAGCGTGATCCGCGCGCCTAGGCCGTGCTCGTCGTCGCGGACGATCACGCCGTCCTCGCTGCCGCCGGTGCCGAGGGTCGCGCCGTCGTCGACGGGATACCAGCTCATCGTGGACTCAGTCACCCCGCCGGCAGACGACGATCAGGTCTTCGGAGGTGTGGACGAAGGGGGCCAGCTCCCAGTCGCCGTACCAGTCGACCGGGACGAGGCCGGCGGCGCGCAGGAGGCGGTCCCACTCGGTGGCGGTGCGGATGCGCAGCTCGTGGTACTTCTCGCCGGTCCGCTTCCCCTTGCTCCAGCGCGTCCACTCGCGGCTGACGCCCTCCACCGCGTCGAACTCGCGCTCCACCCACACCGTGGCGCCGCCCTCCGTCTCCCACCAGTCGCGCTCGGCGAAGCCGCCCACGATGTGGTCGCGGTGCATGGTCTCCAGCACGAAGCAGCCCTCCGGCCCGAGCGCGGCGCGCGCGCCCCGCAGCACGCGCAGGTCCTCCTCGTCCGAGAGCCAGTAGCCGAGCGACGAGTAGAGCGAGAGCACCGCGTCGAAGCGCCCCGTCCACGGCACCTCGCGCATGTCGCCGCGCACGAAGTCGACCGCCACGTCCGCGGCTTCCGCGCGCTTCCTCGCCCGCGCCAGCAGCGTCTCGGACCGGTCGAGCCCCGTCACCCGGCAGCCGGCGCGGGCCAGGGCGACGGAGTGCCGCCCCCAGCCGCAGGCCAGGTCGAGCACCTCCGCGCCGGGCGGCAGGGAGACCATCTCCCTCAAGCCCGCGACCTCGCGCTCGGTGCGCTCGGGCGTCAGGAAGTCGCGGTAGATCTCGACGAACGTCTCGTCGAAGTAGTCCTCCCACCAGCCGCCCTTCGCCCGGCTCACGCGGCCTCCGCCGTGTCGGTCCTGGTCCGCTCGATCCCGTGCTCGCGCATCCGCCGTCACGGGAGCTCCGTGGGAGGGGCGGGCGCCCTGCCGTCGGGGCGGGGGCCGTCGGAGTCGGGAGACCGGAACGTCACCCGCTTGAAGAAGGCGTCCGGGCGGACGCGCTCGCGCAGCTCGGGGAGGAGGGTCTCCGCGCGGCCGCGGTCCCGGTACGGGCCGGCGACCACCGCCAGCCAGTCGTCGCTCAGCTCGGGATAGACCAGGCTGTTCGCCACCCCCACCTGGTAGCCCTGGCCCCGCAGCCGCTCCGCCATCTCCGCCGCCTCGCCGTGCTGCGCCGGGGCGAAGGAGGCCAGCACCACCACGTAGAGCGCGTCACCCCGGACGGAGCCCAGTACGCGCTCCACCCGCTCCGCCTCGTCGCGCGCGATCCGCCGCATCACCACCGGCTCGGTGAGCAGGACCTCGGCATCCGGCGGCGCGTCGGGCCTCACGCGGCCGGGCGCACCCCGCACGTCGCCGTTCATCGCCACCCACAGCGCGCCCCCCGCCGCGCCGAAGAGGAGCAGCGTCAGAAGCCACGCCACGAACCCCGACCGCCTCCGCGGCCGCTGCCCTTCCCCGCACGGCTGCGCCCCGTCCTGCGCCTGCGGAGGCGCCGCCGGACCCGCGGCCGGGCCGTGGGCGGGCTGCGCGAGCACGGGCGGGGGGACGGGGACCGAGAACGCCGGCGCGGAGGGCGGCGTCGCCGAGGCGGACGAGCGCGGCTCGCGGACGCCCGGCCGTGGCGGCGGCATGGCCACGGTGCGCTCGTCCGCGCCGGTTGCGCCGCCGGCCGCGCCGACCGCGGCGGGCCGCGCGCCGGTGAGGCCGGAAAGGGTGACGTGCCCCTTCGTCATCGCGCGGTCGAGCGCGGTGAGCAGGCGGTTGGCGTCGGTGAAGCGGCGCGAGGGCTCGCGCAGGAGGCCCTTGAGCAGCACGGCGGCCACCGCGGCGGGAAGCTCCGGCCGCATCGAGTTCACCTCGCCCACCCAGCGCGAGGCCACCGCGTCGTCGGGCGCGGTGTTCACCCCCTCGGGGTAGCGCCCGCTCAGCATCTCCAGCGCGGAGAGGGAGAGCGAGTAGACGTCGCACGCCGGGGTGAGCGCCTCGCCGCGGAACTGCTCGGGGGCGGCGTAGCGCGGGGTGTGCGGCGACAGCGCCTGCGTGAGCTGCGCCTGCGTCTCGGTGGAGGGCGGCAGCTGCGCGATCCCGAAGTCCAGGACCTTCACCTCCCACCCGCCCTGCGGGTCCGAGACCAGGAAGAGGTTGCGCGGCTTGATGTCGCGGTGCACCAGCCCCGCGCGGTGCCCGGCCGCCACCCCCATCGCCGCCTCGCGGTAGATCTCCAGCGCCTCGTCCACCGGCAGCGGCCCGCGCTCGCGCGCGACGCGGCCGGCCACGTCCTCGCCGGGGAGGTACTCCATCACCAGGAAGTCCAGCCCCAGCGCCGGGTCGGTGCCGAAGTCGTGCACCGTCACCACGTTCGGGTGCCGCAGCGCCGCCGCCGCCCTCGCCTCGCGGTGGAAGCGCTGACGCAGCACCGCCGCCTCGTCGGGGTCGCCCGGCGCCAGCGTCAGCACCTTGATCGCCACCTGGCGCCCCAGCCGCTCGTCCGTGGCCCGGCACACCGCGCCCATCCCGCCCGTGCCGATCACAGCGTGGACGTGGTAGCGGTCGCAGAGCCTGCGGCCCATCAGCAGGGCGAGGATGCCGGACACTGGCCGAAGTGCGAAAGTGCGTGAGTGCGAAAGTGCGAAAGTTCTGCCTGCGAGGAAGCTAGCAGCGAAGGGCGGGCCAAAAAAGCCGGGGCCGGGGAAGCGTCCCCCCGGCCCCGTCGTCTGATCGTTGCGCCTTCTCGTAACAGCCAATAGGTCAGAGATCACGAACCAAAGCAGGTCCGCGGGACTTTTTCGCCGGCACAAGGGTTCGGACCATCGCCCCCATGCGTCGGAACAGCGAGCGCCGGGCACGCAATCTCGTGAATGCGTATGCGGGCTCCTCGGGGAGCTCTTGCGTGGCGAGGATCACCGGATAGCCGGCCGCCCGCAGCCGCTCGGCCCACTCCGAATCTGCCGCTCCGTCGCAAGCATGAAGAACCCTCCGAAAGAACGGATGATCGACGACACGATACGCTAAGCGATGACGACGGCCCGTCAAGGCCGCGAGGGGCGGAGGCGGCCGCCGTCGCCGTCTTCGTCGCCACCGGTGCCGTGGCCGCCCACCTCGCCGGTGCCGCCCAGCAGGCTGGCCTCGCGCTCCCAGGGGCGCGCGCGGTAGGGGAGGAACTGCTGGAAGGCGCCGAGCGCCGGCACGTTCAGCCCCAGGTCCACGTGCCGGCCGAGGGCGCGGCCCAGGCGGCTCCGGCCCAGGAGCGCCCGCTCGGCCGGCTCGCTCCAGAAGAGGAACGCCTGGTCGTGCTGGATCACGTGCACCCGCTCGTGCGCCAGCACCTGGGCGCGGCGGCCGGGCGCCGCCAGCACGCGGCCGTCCTCGGCGCGGTAGCTGATCACCCCCGCCACGTGCTCGCCCTGCCACTGGTCGCCGTGGTACGGCAGCGTGCGGCGGAAGATCGGCGCCCCCGCCGACAGGCTCTCCCCCCAGTCCAGCTCCGTCCCCGGGGCCGCGGCCACCAGCGCCAGCGCGGCGGCCGAGGCGAAGTCCAGCTTGGGGCGCACGCGCGGGCCCGGGCCGCGCTCGACGTACAGCCGCACCGGGCCCACGGGGAGCACCACGCGCTCCAGCGGCGCCCGCCCGGCGGACGCGTTCCACACCACCGACGAGCCCACCGCCGCCACCTCGCGCCCCAGGAGCCCCGCGCCGCCCCACGGCTCCGCGGCCACGCGTTTTCCCGCGTACACCAGCGCGCCGCCCGCCGCGCCCGCCAGGAACCCCTCGCGGAACGAGCCGCCGCGCGCCCGGCGCAGGAGCCCCGCCGTCACCCCGCCCAGCGCCGAGTTGATCGCCGCCGTCTGCACCTCGCCCGCGAAGCTGAGCCTCGCCTCCGGCTCCGGGCAGGGGACGGCGCCCCAGCACTGGGCGGACGCGCGCCCCGACATCAGGGCGCAGAGGAGCAGGGCGGGAACGGCGGCGCGGCGGAAGCGGCTCATCGGGTCCTCCCCGGCGGAGGGTTCGGGAGCACGGCGGGACATCTCCACACAACGCGCGAAGGCCGCCCGGCGTGACTTCGCACTGCGGTTTCGGGCGTGTCCCTCCGCTGCGCTCCGGGCCGGGCTGCGCGCGCGGTAAGGCAGCAAACAACGCTGCCTAACCGCGCCGGGCCACGGTCGCGCCAAACCCCACGGCGCGCCCGCGTCCCGGCCCTCCGGGCGCGCATCCCTCACGCGGGGTTTCGTCGCGCGAAGCGCCGAGGTGTTTCCCCTCTCCCGCGGTCTGGGAGAGGGGAGCGCGGCCCCTGGTCGTGAGGAACGAACGACCGGGGCCGCGCGGGGGAGAGGGCCCCTCCGCCCCGGGATCGTGGACAAACGGGCCGTTCCTCGCGAGATTGGTCGGACCGCGGTCCGGACCCCTTCCCTCGCCCGATCCCCACTCGACCAGAGGAACGATGATCGACCAGTCGAACGCCTACTACGCCCCGGCGAGCGTCAGCGCGCTCGGCACCCAGGCGCGCGCGGCCTTCATCCAGAAGACGTACCTGCACCTGCTGGGCGCCATCCTGGCCTTCACCTTCGTCGAGCTCGTCCTCTTCGCGAGCGGGGCGGCGTACCCGATGGCCCGGGCGATGCTCGGCGTGAGCTGGCTGTTCGTGCTGGGCGGCTTCGTGGTCGCCGGGTGGCTGTTCAGCAGCATGGCGCACAAGGCCCAGACGCTCCCCGCGCAGTACGCCGCGCTCGCGGGCTACGTCCTGGTCGAGGCCGTCGTCTTCGTCCCCCTGCTGGTGATGGCCAACTTCACGGCGCCCGGCGCCATCCAGAGCGCCGCGCTGGCCACACTGCTGGGCTTCACCGGCCTCACCACGGTGGTGCTGATGACCAGGAAGGACTTCTCCTTCCTGGGCTCCGTCCTGCGCTGGGCGGGCGTGGTGGCGCTGGTGCTGATCGTCTGCGGCGTGGTCTTCGGCTTCCAGCTCGGCACCTTCTTCTCGGTGGCGATGATCGCGCTGGCCGGCGCCGCCATCCTGTTCGACACCTCGAACGTGCTGCACCACTACCCCGAGGACCGCTACGTGGGCGCGGCGCTCTCGCTGTTCGCCTCGGTGGCCCTGATGTTCTGGTACGTGCTGCGGCTGTTCATGTCGCGCGACTGACGCCGCGGCCGGACCGGCGCACCACCCGGGCGCGGACGGCGCGCGGTCCGGCCGGGACGGCCGCCCGCACCCGTCCGCGCCCGGCTTTTCGGACCCCGAGGCCTCGACCTCCCCACAGCCGACATCACGCGATGCCGAACGGCAAGCCGGGCGACCATCCGCTGACCGACATCGTCGTACACGGCTGGCGCGTGTACTCGGAGCGGGCCGACGCGCTGGTGCGCGAGATCGACGCCCTGGGCGGGGGCGACGAGCTCGCCCCGCTCCTCTTAACCGAGTACAACCAGTTCGACAATCCCGACGTGCGCAGGCTGGAGCGCGTGCTGGGCGAGATGCGGGACCGCCTGCGCGGGGCGAAAGAAGCGCGCGGCCGCGAGCCGGGCCCGGGGAGCGGCGAGCGATGACGTCACCGCGCCGGCTGGCGCTCGACTGGCGGCCGATCCTGCTGGAGGCCTTCTTCGTGGTGCTGGGCGTGGTGCTGGCGCTCGCCGCCAACGAGTGGCGCCAGGGCGCGGTCAACCGGCGCGAGGCGGCCACCGCGCTCGCCGGCGTGCGCGAGGAGCTGGCCGCCAACCGGCGCGCCGTGCTGGAGTCGGCCGAGTACCACCTGCGCCTGGGCGACACGCTCACCGCGCTGGTGCGCTCGGCGCGCCCGGGCGGCCCGCCGGGCGCGGTGCCGGACCCGCGCCTCTTCGACCGGGGCTTCGTCCACCCGGCGCAGCTGCTGAGCACCGCCTGGGACGCCGCCAGCGCCACCGACGTGGTGCGGCACATGGACTACGGCGACGTGCTGACGATCGCGCGCATCTACGAGGAGCAGCGGGACTACGCCCGGCAGTCGGAAGTGGTGGGCGGGCTCATCTACACGGGGCTGTTGAACCAGGGCTTCGGCGGGATGCTCCGCAACTACCCGAACCTGAACACCATCATCGGCACCTTCTGGTACCGCGAGTGCCAGCTCCTGCGCAGGTACGACGAGGTGCTGGCGCGCCTGGACGGCCCTCCGGCGGACGCGCCCCGCCTCCCCGAGCGCTGCCGGCGCCTCGGCGGGCGCTGACACCGGAACTGAAAACTTCAGGCCTCACGCAGGAATCAGCAGAGTCAGCAGAGTCAGCAGAGTCAGCGGAGAACACCTCCGCTGACTCTGCTGACTCTGCGTAATATCAGAATGACAGCTTTGTACGAAGTGGTCCGACGACCTCCTACCCGCCGCTGACGGCCGGGACGATGACGATGGTGCTGAATTCGCCCAGCGGCGTGCGGAGGCCGTCGAGGAAGCGGACGTTGTCGCCGTCCACGAAGACGTTGACGTGCTGGCGCAGCTCGCCGCGCTCGTCCATCACGCGGTCCACCACGCCGGCGTGGCGGCCGGCGAGCGCGCCCAGCGCCTCGCCCACCGTGCCGCACCGCTCTTCGAGCTGCACCTCGGCGCTCCCCCCGGCGTAGGGGAGCAGCGCGCTCGGCAGCGCCACCGTGATCGCCATCTCGGCCTCCTCCTCGTGCCTGCGTCAGGATCTGCCCGCCTCGCCATCCACCAGAACCGTCGAGCAGGTCCCTCGGGATGACATCTTCCGATGTCGACGGTTCGAGGCGGGCCCGGATCAGTGCTCCCCCACCACCGCCGCCCTCACGCACACGATCGGCGGCAGCGCGTCGCTGATCTCCCGCCAGGTATCTCCCCCGTCGGCCGAGCCGTACAGCTTGCCGAGGCGCGTGCCGAAGTAGATCCCGGCCGGGTCGTGGCCGTCGGCCGCCATGGAGTCGCGCAGCACGGTCTCGAACGCGTCGTGCTGCGGCAGGCCCTCGGAGAGCGGCTCCCACGAGGCGCCCGCGTCGCGGGTGCGGTAGACGCGCAGCTTCGCCTCGGGGACACAGCGGAACTCGTCGGACTCCAGCGGGACGATGTAGACGGTGTCGGGGTCGTGCGGGTGCATCTCCATGGCGAACCCGAAGTCGGAGGGGACGCCGTTGGCGATGTCGTGCCAGCTGTCGCCCCAGTCGTCGCTGCGGTAGAGCCCCCAGTGGTTCTGCAGGAAGAGCCGCTCGGGGCGCGCGGGGTGGTGCACCACCTTGTGCACGCACTGCCCGAACTCGGGGTACTTGTCCGGCAGGAACTGAGCCCGGACGCCCACGTTGCGCGCCCGCCAGCTCCGCCCGCCGTCGTCGCTGCGGTAGAAGCCGCCGGTGGAGATCGCCACCCCCATCCGCCGGGGGTCGGACGGGTCGAGCACGATGGTGTGCAGGCACAGCCCGCCGCCGCCCGGCTGCCACTGCGCCCGGTGCTCGTGGCTCAGCAGCCCGTCGACGGGGCTCCACGTCTCGCCCGCGTCGCGCGACTCGAAGAGCGCCGCGGGCTCCACCCCGCAGTACACCACGTCGGGCTCGCCCGGCCGGCCGGGGCGGAGCTGCCAGATGTTCTTCAGCGCCAGCCCCGAGTCTTCCGGGAAGCGCACGTTCTGCCGGTCCGGCGCGCTCCAGGTGGCGCCGAGGTCGTCGCTGGCGCGCACCACGCTCCCCCAGTGGAAGCTCTGCGTCCCCGCCAGCATCCGCCGCCGGCCGCCGCGCTGGTCGAACGCCAGCGAGTACACGGTCTCGCCGCGGAAGTGCGGCCCCTCCATCCGCCACTCCCGGCGGTCGCGGTCGGACCAGAAGAGGAACGCGCCCTTCATGGTGCCCACGAGCAGCAGCGTGTCCCCCGCGGCGGGGGTGGTGGTGCGTTCGAGAGCCATGGGCGTTCTCCGACGGCTGAGGGCTGGGAGGCGGGGGAGTCCAGCGCGTCCAGTCTAATGCCCTCCGCCGCCCCCGCAAGAGCCCGGGACGTCCGCCTGGCGTCCGCCCGTCCCCGCCGCGACGCTGGACACCGCCGCGGCGGACGCGCATCGTAGTCGCGCCGCATCCCGCGCGGGTCCCGAACGTCTCTCCCGGTCCGGAGTCTCCCGATGCCGATCCCCCGCCCCCGCGCCACGCCCGCCCTCGCCGCGCTCGCCCTTGCCGTCGCGGCGCCCGCGGCCGCGCAGGAGGCGCAGCAGCGGCGTCCCCTGGCGGCGCTCGCCTTCATGGCCGGCTGCTGGCGCGGCGGCGCGGGGGTGGACCGGACCGTCGAGGAGCAGTGGACGGCGGCCGACTCGGACGTGATGCTGGCCACCACGCGCTACCTGGACGACGACACCGGCCGCACGCGCGGTTGGGAGTTCAGCCGGATCGTGGCGGACTCGGCGGGGATCGTCCTGCTGCCGGCGCCCCGGGGGAGCCAGCAGGGGAGCTTCCGCCTGGCCGCGTCGGGGGCGGGCGAGGCGCGCTTCGAGGACCCGGCCCACGACTTCCCCAGACGGATCACGTACCGGCGGCTCGGCGCGCGGACGCTGGGGGTCCGCATCGACGGCGGGGAGGGAAGCCGGGAGGGGACGGAGTGGCGGCTGGAGAGCGTCCCCTGCCCCGCGCCGCCGCGCTGAGCCGAGGAGCGATGAGCGACCTGTGGAAGTCGGAGGACGCCGGGGCGTGGGAGGCGGCGCTGGCGCGGTACGAGGAGGTGGTCGAGCGGCAGGGCGTGGCGCGGCTGCCGGAGCTGGACCGCTGGTACCGGGACGAGCTCCCGGCCCGCATCGCCGCGCGCCGGACCCCGCACGTCACCCACGGCGAGCTGGTGAAGCTCACCGAGTGGAAGATGGCCCGCGGCATCTGGCGCCCGCGCAACCTGGCGCTGGTGCGCGGCAACGACCCCGCCCTGGTGGAGCGGACGAGCGCCGCGGCGCTGGCGCAGGTGCCGCACCCCAGCGCTCCCATCGCCGCGCTGGCGAAGCTCGCCGGCGTCGGCCCCGCCACGGCTTCGGCGGTGGCCGCGGCGGCCGCTCCCGAGGTGTACCCGTTCTTCGACGAGCTGGTGGCCGCCCGCGTCCCCGGCCTGGGGCAGGTCTCCTTCACCCCCCGCGAGTACGCCCGCTACGCCGACGCGCTGCGCGAGCGGGCCGCCCGGCTCGGGCCCTCGTGGACCCCGGCGATGGTCGAGCGCGCCCTCTGGGCGGACGTCGGAGGGAAGGCGGGGTCGCGGCGGCGGTAGTCCGCGACGCGTCCGCCGCATGAAAAGACAATTGCTTTTCTCATAGAGCAGAGTCAGCAGAGTCATACCATTTTGCAGAGGATCGTTCGGGATCGAGATCCATAACTGAATGTCTCATACGACCTTCCGAAATCGACTGTGCATTCCATGCCACACGCGAAGTCATCCTGAGGGAGCGTCCGCGCGTAATTCGCTCCCGCACCAATGGTGGGACGCGACCGAAGGATCTACTCCGCGTGTCTGGTGGCCAGATGCAGTGCGCAGAAGCCGGCCTCGCTCTGGGGTGAGTAGATCCTTCGGTCGCCGCCAATCATCGTTGCCGAGGCAGGTCGGCGCAGCGGCTCCCTGCATAGAAACTACCTGGCTCGTGCGCTGTGACGGGCTTCGGTGCTCGCCGCGGGTAGCCCCCCTCCCCGGCCCTCCCCCCGCTGCGCGGTGGGAGGGAGAACTACAACCCGTTTCATCCTCCGTGGTCGCGCGCAGCGCGGTGGAAGACTCAGGATGACTTCGTATGTGGCATGGGAATGCACAGTCGGTTTCGGAAGGTGGTATCACTCCGCCAGCGGCACGTGGTTCATGTGCTCGCTGCGCTGCGCCAGGTACGCCGACGGGGTCAGGCCGGAGAACGCCTGGAAGTCGTGGATGAAGTGCGCCTGGTCGAAGTAGCCGCACTCCAGCGCCACCCGCGCCCAGTCGACGCGCGGCTCCGGGTGGACCAGGCGCACCACCTCCTGGAAGCGGCGGACGCGGCAGAACAGCTTTGGCGTCAGTCCGACCTCGGCGCCGAAGAGCTCGATGAAGCGCCGCCGGCTGAAGCCGGTCTCCGCTGCCACCTCCGCGACGGTGCGGCCGGGCGCGCGAGCGAACTCCCGCAGCGCGCGGGCCACCGCCGGGTGGCGGGCCAGCGGGCGGACGGCGCGCGCCAGGAGGAAGTCTCCCAGGACGCGGAACCGGGCCTCCGGGGTCCGCGCCGCCAGGAGCCGCTCGCGCAGCTCGCCGGCCGCCGCGCCCCACAGGTCGTCGAGCGAAACGTGCAGGTTGTGCAGCTCGCCGGCGGGCGGGGCGAAGAACGGGAAGGCGCCGCCGGGCCTGAAGTGCACGCCCATCACCGACGCCTCGGCCACCGTGTCGATCTCGAAGAACTGCGAGTGCGCGCCGCAGACCACCGCGCCGCCCCCGCCGGCCGGGCCCTCGCGCAGGTCGATCACCAGCTCGACCGTGCCGGTCGGCAGGAGGCGCTCCCTGGCGTGCGGCGGCGCGTACCCCTCGTACAGCCAGAGCAGCGCCACGAGCTCGGACAGCGGAGGCGGGGGGACGACGGCGCGGTGCAGCATCGGTCCCTCGGGTGGCGGGGTCAGGCGCCCTGCTTCTGCCGGCCGGCCTCGTAGAGCGCGATCATCTTCTCCGGCGGCGTGCTGGCGATCGCCCGGCCGACGACGTCCAGCGGCAGGTCGTCGAGCGAGCGGAAGCGGATGCACGACTTGCCCATGTCGAGCTTCTTCCCGGCCTTGCGGAACTCCTCCTTGAGCCAGCCGTCGTGCTCGGGCCCCGCGTACGCGCCCAGCAGGTAGAGCGCGTAGTAGTTCTTCTGCGCCGCCAGCGCGGCGTAGCTGAGCGGCTGCTTGTTGTACGTGTCGGGGTAGCGCTCCAGCGGCACCTCGTAGCTGATCATCCCCCAGTTCATCGACTCCTGGTACCCCTCGGGGAGGTTGCGGAGGATCACGTCGCGCACCGCGGACACCACCTCGCGGCGGTCCTCGGGGAGCTGGTCCAGGTACTCCTGCACGCTGGCGGCGCTGCTCTTGGCCATGGGCTGGTCCTGTCGCGAGGGAGGATTCTACGACTCACGCGGGGGCCCGCGCGGCCCCGGTCTGCTCCTGCACGCTGCGATGGATGGTGGTCTCCAGCACGCCGGTGCTCCCGCAGCGGACGGGGGCGGACCCGACGTCCAGCGAGCGGGCGAAGGCCTCCGCCTCGGTGCGCACCCCGGTCATCCCGCCCTCGGCCGGGAGCAGCTGGCTGCGCACGGTGACGTACACGTCCAGGCCGCTCGCGCTGGCGTAGGCGCTGCTGCAGTTGAAGAACGCGGAGAGCGGCCGCCCGCCGATGCGCCGCAGCCGCTGGTTGGCGGCGCCCACGAGCTTCCCGGCCGAGTCCACCACGGTGAGCGGGATCCCGAGGTCCGCGTACACCCGGGAGAGCACGGGCCACACCCGGTCCGGCGGGGCGGCGACCGTGGCCGAGGCGACGCTCGCCTCGTGCGTCGTCTGCATGTGGCGCGTGGAGGTCGGCGTCTCGATCACCACCGTGGTGCGGTCCTCGCGGGCCGGCGGGATCGCGTGCGAGCCGGAGGCGCACCCGGCCAGGACGAGAAGCGCGAGAAGGCGGACGGAGCGGCTCATGCGGCCTGCGCGGGGTGAGGGGTCGCTCTTCGAGTCGTTCCCGCACAAGCTAAGCGGACGGACCCGGCGCGTCACGGGGGATCGGGGATGGGCGTTGATGGCGTGGATGATGTGCCGCATCCTCCGTGACTTCAGACCAGGAGCGAACCCTATGATCCGATCTTTCGTCCGCTCTCTCGCCGCGCTGTCCCTCCTGCTCGCCGCCACGCAGTGCGACTCGCCCACCGGGCCGCTGGAGGCGCCCGCCGCGTTCGAGCTGCGCACCGTCGACGGAGACGCGCTTCCGGCCGTGTGGGTCGAGAACGAGTTCGTGAAGACCGAGGTGCTCGCGGAAACGCTGTACCTCTACGGCGACGGCACCGGGCTGCAGCGCGCGACGTACCGCTCCACCCGGCCCGGCCAGGCGCCGGAGACCTACACCAGCGAGAGCCGCCTCGAGTACACCCTCGACGGCGCGCGCCTGGAGATCACCTTCGAGTGCCGCGACGTGGTCATCCGCCCGGCGGTCTGCCTGGCGGGACCGCACGCGGTGGGGCTCGCCTCGGACGACGTCCTCCGCCTGGCGACCTTCTTCGAGAACTCGGTGGTGTACCGCCGCGTCCAGGCGCCCGTCCCGGTGCCGGAGGGCTGAGCTACGTGGCCAGGCGCTCGCCCGCCAGGCGCGGCGCGACCAGGGCGGCGGCGGTGCGGCGCCGCCTCAGCTCGTCCACCACCCGCTCGGCCTGCCAGAGGTGGCGGTGCTGGTGGCGCGGGAGGATGCCCAGGCAGGCGAAGAGGTTGTAGCGGGCGCGGCCGTCCACCGGCGAGAGGATCCAGAGCTTCTGCAGCGGCAGCCCGTCGCTGGCGGCCACGCACTCGAGCTGCTCGCGCTGCAGCTGGTCGAAGCGGGCCACCAGCTCGGCCGCCGGCGCCGTCGCGGCGGGGAGGAAGGCGGCCGTCGTCTTCACCCGCAGCCGCACCGGGGGCGGCATGATGCGCCAGAGGAGCCAGCCCAGGGAGTCGCGGCGGTAGCGCGCGGGCGCCGGGGCGGACAGGGCGCGCCCGCGCTCGATCGCCGCGCGGACCCGCGGGAGGAAGGCCTCGGCGGTGCGGTTGAGGTGCTCCACGCAGTCGCCCACCGACCAGCGCCCCGGCTCGGGCCGCACCGCCCACAGCTCGGCCGGGAACGTCTCGGCCAGCCGGTGCAGCCGCGCCTGCGCCGCGCCGAAGTCGTCGGCGATCTCCTGCAGCTGTGGGTGCATGGGGCCGCTCCGCGCGAAGGCCGGGACAACCGATCCGTCGGGACCGGCTGAACATTGGCGCCGCCGGCCGCGCGAGCGCAAGCGAGCCGCGCGCCTACCCCGCCAGCCCCTTGCGGATCTCCGCGATCCAGCCGGGGGCCTGCACCCCCGCGAAGCGGAACGCCTCGTCGAACCCGTTCAGTACCCGCGCGGCCGCGCCGGGCTGCGACCGCTCGGGGACGTCGCGCAGCAGGCGCCGCAGGAAGTGCGCGATGGTGCCGGCGGGGAGGTCCCGGGAGGCGTCCTTCTGGTACAGGGCGAACCACACCTGCAGCTTGTCCCAGGTCTTCACGTACGGGGCGCTCCCGTCGATGACGCCGCGCAGGCCGGTGGGGCTCATCCCCAGGTCGCGCGCCACCGACCGCAGCGACGCGCGGGCCACCGCCTGTTCGAGCGCCTGGCGGATCTGCTCCAGCTCTTCGTCTTCGACCGGCGGCAGGTCGAGGCTCGCTTGTCGTCTTGGCACGGTCTCCATTCATGCGCGGGTGTTCACTTTGTTCGATTTTCACTAAAGGATACGGATTGGACGCCGCCGGTCAAGAGCCGTGGCGCACAGCCCGGGGGCCGGCGCGGTGGATCGCCATCGACGAGAACGGCGGGGGGAGGTCGCCAGGGCGGGTCCGCCGACGGGCAGAGAGTGGGACCGAGGCTCCGGGGTTGCCGAAAACGGCCGCTCTGCCTAGTTTTACAGGCTTTGCATCTCCCGCCCTCCGCGCGACTCCGCGGAGGGGCGGCGTTTTCGTTCCCGGCGGGGGTGGACTGCCCGTGTTCGACCAGCTCAGCGAAAAGCTCGAAGGCGTGCTCTCGGGCCTGCGGCAGCGCGGGGTCCTCACCGAGCCCATGATCCGCGAGGGGCTGCGCGAGATCCGCCGCGTGCTCCTGGAGGCCGACGTCAACTACCAGGTCACGCGCGACTTCATGAAGCGCGTGGAGGAGAAGGCGCTCGGCGAGCGGGTGCTCAAGTCGGTGACGCCCGGGCAGCAGCTCGTGAAGATCGTCTACGAGGAGCTGACCGCCATGCTGGGCGAGAAGCGCGCCCCGCTGGCCCTGGCCCCGATCCCCCCCACCGTCGTCATGGTCGTGGGCCTGCAGGGCTCCGGCAAGACGACCACCGCCGGGAAGATCGCGCGCAAGATGAAGCGCGAGATGCGCCGCGTGCGCATGGTGGCGGCCGACGTCTACCGCCCGGCCGCCGTCGAGCAGCTGCAGACGCTGGGCGAGCAGGTGGGCGTGCCCGTCTACGCCGAGCCGGGCTCGAAGGACGTGGTCGGCATCGCGAAGCGGGCGCTGGAGCTGGCCCGGAGCGAGCGCGACCAGGTGGTGATCGTCGACACCGCCGGCCGGCTGCAGATCGACGAGGAGATGATGGCCGAGCTCGGGCGCCTGAAGGAGGCGCTGCAGCCGCACGAGATCCTCCTCGTGGCCGACGGGATGATCGGCCAGGAGTCGGTGAACGTGGCGCAGGGCTTCGACCAGGCGCTCGGTGTCTCCGGCGTGGTGCTCACCAAGATGGACGGCGACGCCCGCGGCGGCGCCGCGCTCTCCATCTACGGCGTCACGAAAAAGCCGATCAAGTTCCTGGGCGTGGGCGAGAAGCTCGACGGGCTGGAGGAGTTCCACCCCGAGCGGATGGCGGGGCGCATCCTGCAGCAGGGCGACGTCGTCTCGCTGGTGGAGAAGGCGCAGCGCTCGTTCGACCAGGAAGAGGCGGCCAAGCTGGAGCGCAAGGTGATGGGCGGCGGGCGCTTCGACCTGGAGGACTTCCTGGTCGCGCTGCGCCAGATGCAGAACCTGGGGCCGCTGGAGAACCTGCTGAAGCTGATCCCGGGCGTGAACAGCAAGATGCTGAAGAACGTCAAGGTCGATCCGCAGCGCTTCAAGCACATCGAGGCGATCATCCTGTCGATGACGCCCCAGGAGCGGCGCCGCCCCGAGATGCTGAACGGCTCGCGCCGCGCCCGCATCGCCCGCGGCTGCGGCCGCCCGGTGGCCGAGATCAACCGGCTGCTGGAGCAGTTCAAGGAGATGCAGAAGTTCATGAAGCAGATGAAGGGCCTGCAGGGCATGATGCCGAAGGGCGGCGGCGTGCCCAGGCTTCCGTTCGGGGGGATGCCCCGGATGTGATCGTCCTTAGTCCTGAGTGCTTAGTGCTTTAGTGGAAACTACTAAGGACTAAGGACTAAGCACTAAGGACCAAGGACTTGCAGTTCTCGATCGTCCGCCGCGCCGCGCGAACGCCGGGGGCCGGACGCCACCAGTCAACCTTGAGGAGAGAACCGAGATGGCGCTGAAGATCCGTCTTCGCCGCATGGGCCGGAAGAAGGCCCCGCACTACCGCATCGTGGTCGCCGAGAGCACCATGCCCCGCGACGGCCGCTTCGTGGCCACCGTCGGGCACTACAACCCCACCACCCGGCCCGAGACCCTCAAGGTCGACCGGGACAGGGCCAACGCCTGGCTCGAGAAGGGCGCCGTTCCCACCGACACCGTCCGCTCGCTGCTGCGCAGGGCCGGCGTCGACGCGCCGGCCGCCGAGGGGGCCGTGGAGAGCGTCGTCGAGACCGTGAAGGGCGCCGCCGGCAAGGCCGGCAAGGCCGTGAAGGGCGCCGCCGCCAAGGCCGCCGACGTGGCCAAGGACGCCGCCGGGGCCGTCGCCTCGGCGGCCGCGAGCGTGGCGGAGACCGTCGTCGACACCGTGAAGGACGCCGCCGGGGCCGTCGCCGACCGGGTGTCGGGCGGCGACCAGCCCCCCGTGGCCGCCGAGGCGGCCACCGAGGTGGGCGTGGGCCCCGAGGCGGGCGAGCCCGTGGCGCTGGAGGCCGAGGCCACCGAGCCCACCCCCGAGGCGACCGCTCCCGCGGGCGCCGACGAGGCGGCCGAGACGCCGGTGGCCGCGGACGCCGAGGCCACCGAGCCGGCGGCCGGGGGCGAGGACGAGAAGACGGCCTGAGCGCCGTCTCCGGTGAGCTGAGATGGACGACGCACAGCCCGGGTTCCTGATCGTCGGCGCGGTGCAGAAGCCGCACGGCATCAAGGGCGAGCTGTTCGTCCGCCTGGAGACCGACCGCCCCGACGCCGTTTTCCGCCCGGGGCGCGTCCTCCGGCTGGGCGACGCCCAGGGGCGGCCGGCGGGCGGCGAGCTCACGGTCGAGCGGGCCCGCGCCTTCAAGGGCGGGCTCCTGCTCAAGGCGGCCGAGCACGGCCAGCGCACCGCCGAGGTCGACGCGCTCAGGGGGAAGACGCTCCTGATCCCCGCGGCCGAGGCGGTCGCTCCCGACGAGGACGAGGTGTTCTACCACCAGCTCGTCGGGCTCAGGGTCACCGCCGCCGGCGAGGCGGTGGGGACGGTGCGCGACGTCTACGAGATGCCCTCCGGGGTGCTGCTGGGGATCGAGCGCGCGGGAAAGAAGGAGCTGCTCGTCCCCTTCGTGCGCGATCTGGTGGGCAGGGTCGACGTGGCCGCCGGCGTGCTGGAGCTCGAGGCCGTGCCCGGGCTGCTGGACCTGTGATGCGGATCAACGTCGTCACCCTCTTCCCGGACTTCTTCCGGGGGCCGCTGTCGCTGTCGATCCCCGCGCGGGCGGCCGCCGCCGGGCTGGTGACGTACCACCTGGTGCAGCTGAGGGACTTCACCCGCGACCGCCACCAGACGGTGGACGACCTGCCGTACGGCGGCGGGAGCGGGATGGTGATGAAGCCCGACCCGTTCTTCGAGGCGGTGGAGTCGCTCGCCGCCCCGGGGAAGGACCGCCCCGAGGGGCCGATCCTGCTGATGTCGGCGCGGGGGAGGCGCTTCCGCCACGACGACGCGGTGCGGCTCTCGCTGGCGAGCCAGCTGACGCTGCTCTGCGGGCACTACAAGGACGTGGACCACCGGGTGGCCGAGGCGCTGGCGACCGAGGAGGTCTCGCTGGGGGACTTCATCGTCTCCGGCGGCGAGATCCCGGCGCTGGCCGTGCTCGACGCGGTGGTCCGGCTGCTGCCGGGCGCCATCTCCGACCACGAGAGCGCGTCCACCGACAGCTTCTACGAGGGGTGGCTCTCCCCCCCCTCCTACACGCGCCCCGCGGAGTACCGGGGCCTTAAGGTCCCCGACGTGCTGCTGTCGGGCGACCACGCCCGGATCGCCGCGTGGCGGCGGGCCGAGGCGGAGAGGCTCACGCGCGAGCGGCGCCCGGAGCTCCTGGAGGAGCACCCGGAACACGGTTGACGTTGGGCGCCGGGGCGTTCGTCGCCGGCCCAACCTCTCATCACTTCAGACACGAAGGAAGGATCGCCATGCATCCGTTCATCGAGACCCAGCAAGAGTACCTGCGGGACAACGTCCCCAGCTTCCGCCCCGGCGACACCGTGCGCGTGAACGTGCGCGTGCGCGAGGGCGACAAGGAGCGGATCCAGGCGTTCGAGGGCGTCTGCATCGGCCGCAAGCACGGCGGCGTCAGCGAGACGTTCAAGGTGCGCAAGATCTCGGGCGGGGTGGGCGTGGAGCGCACCTTCCCCCTGCACTCGCCGATGATCGCCTCGATCGAGCTGGTGCGCGAGGGCCGGGTGCGCCGCGCCAAGCTGTACTACCTGCGCAACCTGCGCGGCAAGGCCGCCCGCATCCGCGAGCGCCGCGCCAAGTAGGACCCCGTCCGCACGGACCGACGCTTCCTTCCCGACGCGGGGCGCGCCGCCAGAGCGCGCCCCGCGGCCGTGAAGGAGCGGGTCGTCACAACTTCGTCCAGCCGCGCGTTCTCGGCGGAACTTCCCCGGGGCTCCGCAGTAACAGCACGGCCCGTCGTTCCCCAACGCACGCTCTCCCGCAGAATCCCGATGCGCAACGCCATCCGCTTCGTTCTTCCGCTCGCCCTCGTGCTCGTGAGCCTCCCCGCCGCCGCGCAGCGGCTGCCGGGCGCCCCTCCCAGCGATCCAGCCGAGCGGGGTGTCGCCCGCAGCCAGTACAACCAGGACGTGCTGCGCGCGCACGAGGCGCTGGTGCGGCACTGGATGGAGGCGTGGTCCAGGGGCGACGCGAAGGAGGTGGGGCGCAGCTACGCCGAGACGGCCACGGTGGTCTTCGACGCGCAGGAGAAGGCGCAGGGGAAGAACGCGGTGGAGCAGTGGCTGCAGCGCTCCGTCGCCGAGATGTCGGAGGTGCGCACGGCGCTCACCGACTTCCGGGCGAGCGGCGCGCTGGCCTACGCGTACGGCACCTTCTCGTACCAGCCGCGCTCCGCGCCGGGCGAGACCGCGTCGCCGGTCACCGGCACCTACGTGGCCGTGCTGGTGGAGGAGCGCGGGCGCTGGAAGTACCAGACGCAGGTCTTCATCCCCGACGCGCCCCGGGCGCCGGCGGCGGCGGTCGGCGGCAACTGACGTCCGCCCGAAGCGGACCCGTCGCGGGGCGCGCGGTTGTGCGCGCCCCGCGATTGTTTTATCCTCTCCGCAGTCCCCCAGCTCCGCGTACTTCCCTCCCCGCATTCCCCCGTGGCGACCTCGTCGAAGAAGAAGCCCCCCAAACGCAAGCGGAAGCCGACCGTAGCGCGCCTCAGGAAGCTGCTGGCGGCGGAGTGGGGGCTGTGGGACCGCGGCTGCGCGCACGTGGCGGGGGTCGACGAGGTGGGGCGGGGGCCGCTGGCCGGGCCGGTGGTGGCGGCGGCGGTGATCCTCCCCGAGGGGTGCTGGATCGAGGGGGTGGACGACAGCAAGAAGCTCACGCCCGAGAAGCGCGCGGCGCTCTACGAGCGGATCGTCTCCTCGTGCGTCTGCTGGGGGGTGGGCGCCGCCAGTCCGGCGGTGATCGACCGCATCAACATCCGCCGGGCCACGGCGCTGGCGATGCAGCGCGCGATCCGCCGCCTCTCCTGCCCGCCGGGGCACCTGCTGGTGGACGGGCTGGCGGTCCCCGAGCTGGGGCTGGAGGCGCAGACGGCCGTCGTGGACGGCGACGCGAAGGTGCACTGCATCGCCGCGGCGTCGATCCTGGCCAAGGTCACCCGCGACCGGCTGATGGAGAAACTCGCCGCGCGCCACCCGCTCTACGGGTGGGACCGCAACAAGGGGTACGGGACGGCGGAGCACCTGGAGGCGCTGGACCGGCACGGCCCCACGCGCCACCACCGACAGAGCTTCCAGCCGGTGCAGTACACCTTCGAGGACATGCTCTCCGTCGCGCAGCTGGCAGAGGAAGCGTACTGAGGATGCACACCGAGCACCTGCAGAACGTCCGCCCCTCGTGGGTCGCCTTCGGCTGGTTCCTGGGCGCGGCGGTCACCTCGGCGCTCCTGATCGCGCTGATCGCGGTGGGGCTGGTCGACCGGACGGGGGACGGCGGGGGCCCGTGGGTGCTGCTGGCGATGTTCCTGGGGTTCGCGGCGGGCGGCTACTTCGTGGGCGCGCGGGTGGGCGCCGCGCCGATCCTGCACGCGGTGGGGATCGGGCTGTTCTCGATCGTGGTGTGGTTCCTGGCCAACCTGCTCTTCGGCGAGACCTTCGACGCCGAGACGTGGAACTCACTTTCGCCCGCCTTCACCGCCGGCCTCCTCCTCCTGCAGATGGTCGCCGCCGCCCTGGGCGCGCGCGTCGGCTCGCGCGAGGCGCGGGCGGCCCGTGCGGCGAGCGGCTGATCCCCGACGACCTTCGATCCGCCTGGCGAAGGGGCCGGCGACCCCGCACGGGTCGCCGGCCCTTTTCAGCCTTCCCCCCCCCGGCGTGGTGACGTGGAGCGTGAGTCCACCGTCAGTATCCCACACCCCACACCTCTCTGCCCCTCGATTCCCCTGGGAGCGCTCCCTGGCGGGAGCGGCTCCGGAATCGGCCACCAGCGTCCCCCCGTCCCACGCATGCGCCTTCCATTTTCCGCCCGCATCCTCCTGGGCTGCTGCATCTTCACCGTGTCGGCCGCGGCCGTCGCGCGCGTACAGACCACGCGGATGCTGGTGCGGGTGTACGACCCGCGCCTGGCGCCGCCGCCGCTGGAGCCCTCCGCGGCCGACAGCCTGCTGCTGCAGCGCGAAGTGCGGCCGGCGGCGCATCGCCGGTGGGAGGGGACGCTCGACGACTGCGGCGACGACTTCGAGGTGATGGGTGCGGCGGACGGCTCGTTCACGCGCCCGGGCGCGCGGCAGCGGGTGCTCCTGTACCGCTACTGCTTCGTGTCGCACGTGATCGGCGGACTGGGCGGGATCGCCGTGGTGGAGGATGGGCGCGTGGTGGCGCACTTCCCGTTCGTGACGACGGCCACCGGCATCGCGGCCGTCCCCGACCTGAACGGCGACGGCCGGTCGGAGCTGCTCATCGGCGACGGCGGCTACCTGATGGGCGAGAGCTGGTCCTACGCCTCCTTCGCCGCCGTCGAGCCCGGCGGGCGCGGCCTCCGCTGGCTCGGCGCCTTCGACACGGGCCACGACGACTGCGGCATGGATCGCGACCGCCCCCGCCGCGAGGGAGCGGTGCTGCTCGCCCGCCCCGGGGCGCGCCCGGCGTTCTTCCGCCAGCGGCTCACGGCCGGCTGCGGCGACGCCTCGCGCTGGGTCCGCCGCGGCTGGCTGGAGCCCGCCGTGCCGGCCGACGAACAGCTGGCGGCCACCTGGCCGCCCGGGCTCCGGTGATCGAAAGCCGTGGCTCCAGCGGCGGCCCCGGCCCCGGGCTCCTCGCGGCCTCGACGCGATGAGCCGTGTGGGGGACGATCCGGTCAGCTCTGCGCCAGGTCTCTCACCGTCGCGTCGATCCAGCGCGCGATCCGCTCCCGCTCGCTCTCCGGCCGCTCGAGCTGGCTCACCCGCAGCTTCAGCTTGTTGACGCGGATCAGGCCTTCGGCGACGAGGGTGCGCACGAAGGCGCGGTCCTTCTCCCGGAACGCGGCCAGCTTGCTCGCGGCCAGGTCGTGGGCCTCGACGCACCTGCCCGTCCTGTACAGCGTGCCGGCGGTCTGGATGCGGCGCACCCGCCGCTCCCACCCGCGCGGGAGCGACGCGGCTTCGACGGTGAGCCCGTGCACGTAGAAGCCGTGCGTGGCGTGGAAGCGCGAGTCCTCGCCCAGCACCGCGTCGATGCGGTCGGCGGCCGCGGGGTCGCCCGAGCAGGGCGCGATGTCGGCCTCCATCGACTGCCGCAGGGCGGCGGGGGCGTCCGGGTACTGGGCCAGGATGGCCTGCGAGCCGAAGACCACCACCTCGTCCTCGCCGGCCACGTCGCAGGCGGCGCGGATGGCGTGCTCGAGCTCCGCGCGGGTCACCGCTCCGTCTCCGCCTGGAGGGCCGCCCGCTCCGCGTCGGTCAGCGCGGGGAGGAAGGGGTTGCTCTGGCGCAGCCGGGTCGGCCACTCCCCCGGATCGAGGAGGACGTACTGCAGCCGGGGGATCGACGCGGTGTCCAGCAGGTGGAGCCACTCGGCCAGCTCGTTCGCCTCGCGCTCGGACGCCCGGTGCGTCCGGTGGACGAGCCAGCTCCGCGCGCGGCGCGGCAGGGTGGGGTCGCGGTCCAGCCGCCGCGCGATCCAGGCGGCGGTGCGCAGCGCCTGGCGTTCCCTCTCCTCGTGCGTCACCGCTTTTCGCGGCGCTTCCGCGGCCGGCGCCCGGGAGGCGTCCGCGTACGTAAGCGGATGCGGGCCGAGCAGCGGGGTCGCTTTCTCCAGGCGGGCCTTCTCCTCCGGACCGGCCGCGAGGAGGTCCGCCCCGGTCCACACCCGGAGCTCGACGGTGACGTCGTACCGCCGCTCGACCGCGCCCACCGCCTCCCGCAGCGCGCCGGCCAGGCTCGCCGCCTTGCGCGCCGCCGCGAGCACCCCCACAGTCAGGGGCCGGTCGGGCTCGCCGGCGTGGGCCTCGGTCCAGGCGGCGCGGACGCCTAGCTCCGTGCGCTCGATCACCGCCCGCAGCTCGTCCGCCAGGGCAGCGCCGCGCGCCGCCTCGGCCTGGAAGAGGGCCGCGAGCCAGGCGTGCAGGGGGTGCTCCTCGCGGAGCTGCACGGCCTGGCGCGCGCCGGCGCCGACGAACGACACGATGCCGGTGCGGCGCAGCTTCTCCAGCGCCGCGAACACGCCGGGAACCGACAGCTCGGCGCGGCTCGCGAGCTCGGTGCGCGCCAGCGGCCCCCCGGCGAGGCAGAGCTCGCGCAGGATGCGGACGTTCGCCTCGGTGCCGAGGATGCGGTTCAGCGGCGCCTCAAGCGCGTTCTGCTGGGTCTTGATCGGGCGCATGTGCAGAAACTAAACTATTAGAGAAGAACTTCGTTATAGTTTAAGCCATCGGTGTGCCCGAAGCAACGCCGCTGATACGGCGTGTCGCGAGAGATTCACCTTCCAGGGGTGTGGAGTCGGAACCGAAGTGAGCTACGCAGAGAAGATCGCCGCGGAGCTGGGGCTCCGCGTGCCGCAGGTGCGCGCGGCGCTGGAGCTGCTCGGCGGGGGGAACACCATCCCCTTCATCGCCCGCTACCGGAAGGAGGCGACGGGGGAGCTGGACGAGGTGCAGCTGCGCGACGTGCGCGACCGGCACGAGTACCTCACCGAGCTGGACGAGCGCCGCGCGGCGATCCTCAAGTCCATCGACGAGCAGGGGAAGCTCACGCCGGAGCTCAGGGCCGCCGTCGGGCGCGCGGAGACCAAGCAGGCGCTCGAGGACCTCTACCTCCCCTACAAGCCCAGGCGCCGCACCCGCGCAACCATAGCCGCCGAGCGCGGGCTGGGTCCCCTGGCCGAGCTGCTGTGGGCGGGGAGGACGTCGGACGCGGAGCTGCACGAGGCGGCCGCGGCGTTCGTCGACCCCGAGAAGCAGGTTGCCGGCGTGGACGACGCGCTGGCGGGGGCGCGCGACATCGTGGCCGAGCGCGTGTCCGACGACGCGGCCACGCGGGCGTACGTGCGCGAGCAGGTGCGCGAGAAGGGCGTGCTGGAGAGCCGCGCGGCGCGGGGGAAGGAGGGCGAGGTCTCCAAGTTCCAGGACTACTACGACTTCTCCGGCCCGGTGAAGACGCTCCCCGGCCACCGCGTGCTGGCCGTCCGCCGCGGCGAGGCGGAGGAGTTCCTCACCGCGCGCATCGTGGCGCCCGACGAGGAGATCCTGGCGGTGCTGCGCCGCAAGTACACGGCGGACCACCGCGCGCCGGAGCAGATGGGCCAGGCCGTCGACGACGCGTACCGGCGGCTCGTCTCCCCCTCCGTCGAGGTGGAGGTGCGCATGGAGCTGAAGACGCGCGCCGACGAGGAGGCGATCGCCATCTTCGGCAAGAACCTGGAGGCGCTGCTGCTGGCCCCGCCCGCGGGCGAGCGCACCGTGCTGGGGATCGACCCCGGCTACCGCACCGGGTGCAAGCTGGCGGTGGTGAGCCGCACGGGGGCGCTGCTGGCCACGGGCCACGTCTACCTGCACCAGGAAGACCGGGCCAGGCGCGACCTGGCGCGGATCGTCGAGGAGCACGGCGTGGAGCTGGTGGCCGTGGGCAATGGCACGGCGAGCCGCGAGACGGAGAAGCTGGCGAAGGAGGCGGTGCGCGAGATCCCGGCCGAGCGGCGCCCGGTGGTCGTCATGGTGAACGAGGCGGGGGCGTCGGTCTACTCGGCGAGCGACCTGGCGCGCGAGGAGCTGCCGGAGCTGGACCTGACGCTGCGCTCGGCGGTGTCCATCGCGCGGCGGCTGCAGGACCCGCTGGCCGAGCTGGTGAAGATCGACCCCAAGTCGATCGGCGTCGGCCAGTACCAGCACGACGTGTCACAGGTGAAGCTCAAGCGGCGCCTGGACGAGACGGTGGAGAGCTGCGTGAACCGCGTGGGCGTGGAGCTGAACACGGCCTCGCCGGCGCTGCTGGGCTACGTGGCGGGGATCGGGCCCACGGTGGCGCAGAAGATCGTGCGGCACCGCGACTCGGCCGGCCCCTTCCGCTCGCGCGCGGAGGCGACGAAGGTGCCCGGGCTGGGGCCGAAGACCTTCGAGCAGGCCGCCGGCTTCCTGCGCGTGCGCGGCGGCGAGCACCCGCTGGACGCGAGCGCCGTGCACCCGGAGCGCTACGCGCTGGTGGAGCGCATCGCGGCCGACGTGGGCGTGCGGCTGGAGTCGCTGGTGGGGAACGAGGCGGCGGTGGCGAAGATCGAGCCGCGCCGCTACGTGGGCGACGGGGTGGGGCTGCCGACGCTGGAGGACATCCTGGCGGAGCTCCGCAAGCCCGGCCGCGACCCGCGCCAGGCGTTCGAGGCGCCCGTCTTCCGCGACGACGTGCAGACGCTGGAGGACCTGAAGGAGGGGATGACGCTGCAGGGGACGGTGACCAACGTGGTGGCGTTCGGCGCCTTCGTGGACGTGGGCGTGCACCAGGACGGGCTGGTGCACGTCTCGGAGCTGTCGAACCGCTTCGTGAAGGACCCCAACCAGGTGGTGCGCCCCGGCGACCGCGTCACCGTGCGCGTGCTCTCGGTGGACGTGAAGCGCCAGCGGATCGCCCTCAGCATGAAGGACCCGTCGGCGCCGCCGCGTCCGACGCAGAAGAGTGGAGATCAGAGGAAGGACGGCGACGGGCGGAAGGGCGGGGGAGAGCGCAGGCCCGCCCCCGAGCCGCCGAAGCCAGGCTTCGCGCCGAACGGGATGCGGATCGTAAGAAAGTAGAGGGATGCGGACCTCGTCCGGCCGACGGACCGGGAAAACGGCAGGGCCTCACGCAGAGTCAGCAGAGTCAGCAGAGTCAGCAGAGAACCCCTCGCAGTCCTCTGCTGACTCTGCGTGAGAAAAGTCGTTCCGGACCCGGTAGGATAAATCCTTGCCCGACCATCGTTCGTACTGAGACGGAGATGGAGGTGCGGTGATCCGACCCACGTCGATCGAAGATCATCGGCTTCCTTGCGTTCGGCGTTTGGTGACAACACCTTAGAGGCGGCGGTTCCGCTCCGGACGGAAACCGCCGTTCGTCCGGCGCCGCTCCTTCCGGCCACCCCCTGCCGCTCCCGGGCCCCGACCATGCGCTGCACCAGCTGCCAGTTCGAGAACCCGCCCGGCATGAAGTTCTGCGGCCAGTGCGGCGCGAAGCTGGCGCCGCAGTGCCCCGCGTGCGGCCGCGAGAACCCCGCGGGCTTCCGCTTCTGCGGCTACTGCGGCTCGCCGCTCTCCGCCGACGCGCCGCCGAGCGCGCCCGCTTCCCCCGCCGACGGGCCGATCCACATCGGCATCCCCGCCGCCGACGCGCCGCCCTCGGGCCCGTTCGCGCACAACAACGCCGAGCGGCGCCAGCTCACGGTGATGTTCTGCGACCTGGTGGGCTCCACCCGGCTCTCGGCCACCCTCGACGCCGAGGAGCTGCGCGACGTGGTGGCCGCGTACCAGACGGTGTGTGCCGAGGCCATCGAGACCAACGAGGGCTACATCGCGCAGTACCTGGGCGACGGCGTGCTGGCGTACTTCGGCTACCCGCACAGCACCGAGCGCGAGGCCAGCCGCGCCGTGCGCGCCGGCCTGGCCGTGGTGCGCGGCATCCGCCGCCTGGGCGAGCGGCTGGAGAAGGAGCGCGGGATCGGGATGGCCGTGCGCGTGGGGATCCACACCGGCGTGGTGGTGATCGGCGAGATCGGGGCGGGGCAGCGGCGCGAGAACCTGGCGCTGGGCGAGACCCCCAACCTGGCCGCGCGGCTGCAGAGCCTGGCCGAGCCGAACACCGTGGTGGTGAGCGGCGACACCCAGCGGCTGATCCGCGGCGAGTTCGAGTGCGAGGACCTGGGGGCCCGGAGCGTGGCCGGCATCCCCGCGCCCGTGCAGCTCTGCCGCATCACCCGCGACCTGGCGTCCGAGCTGGCGGCGGCGCACCGGCCCGAGCGCGCCGAGCCGATCGTGGGGCGCGAGCAGGAGCTGGCGTTCCTGCGCGGGTGCTGGGAGCACGTGCTGGAGGGGTGCGGCCAGGTGGTGCTGGTGTCGGGCGACGCGGGGATCGGCAAGTCGAGCCTGATGCACGCCTTCGCGGCCGCGGTGGGCGCCGACGTGCTGGTGCTGGACACCCGCTGCCTCCCGTACTTCCACACCACCGCCTACCAGCCGGTGGTGGAGCTGCTGCAGGACCTGCTGGGGTGCCCCGCCGGCGAGCCGCCCGAGCGCAAGCTGCACTGCCTGGGGAGCCTGCTGGAGCACCAGGGGCTCCCCCTGGACGAGATGATGCCGATCTTCGCCTCGGTCCTCTCGCTCCCCTACGAGGGGGGCGCGGCGGGCGCCGAGTCGCCCCAGCAGCGGGCCGAGCGCACCCGCTCGGCGCTGCTGCAGCTCTTGACCGGAGCGGCGGCCGAGCGGCCCCTCCTGCTCTGCGTGGAGGACCTGGACTTCGCCGACCCCTCCACGCTGGAGCTGCTGGGGGTGCTGGTGCGGCAGGTGCCCACGCAGCGCATCCTGGCGCTCTTCAGCCACCGCCCCGACTTCCAGCCGCCCTGGGGCCGCCTCGCCCACCAGTCGGTCCTCTCGGTGGCGGGGCTGGGGCAGCCCGAGGTGGAGGAGATCGTCGCGCGCCTCACGGGGGGGAAGGCGCTGCCGCCCGAGGTGTCGGCGCAGATCCTGGAGCGCACCGACGGGGTGCCGCTCTTCGTGGAGGAGCTCACCAAGATGGTGCTGGAGTCGGGGCTCCTGAGGGACGCCGGCGACCGCTACGAGCTGGTGGGCGGGGTGCTCCCGCCCCTGGCCATCCCCGCCACGCTGCACGACTGGCTGGAGGCGCGGCTCGACCGCCTGGCCGCCACCAAGGAGCTGGCCCAGCTGGGCGCGGTGCTGGGGCGCGAGTTCGGCTACGAGCTGCTGCGCGCCGTGAGCGACGTGGACGAGGCGGAGCTGCGCCGGGCGCTGGTGCAGCTGGTGGAGGCGGAGCTCCTCTACGAGCGCGGGGTGCCGCCCGACGCGGTGTACTCGTTCAAGCACGCGCTCATCCAGGAGGCGGCGTACCAGTCGCTGCTGAGGGGGGTGCGGCAGACCTGGCATCACCGCGCGGCCCTCGCGCTGGAGGAGCGCTTCCCCGACGAGGCGGCGGCGCACCCGGAGCGGGTGGCGCAGCACTACACCGCCGCGGGGCTCCCGGAGCCGGCGGTCGCGGCCTGGACCCGCGCGGGGCGCCGGGCGGT
Source organism: Longimicrobium sp. (assembly GCA_036389795.1). NCBI lineage: Bacteria > Pseudomonadati > Gemmatimonadota > Longimicrobiia > Longimicrobiales > Longimicrobiaceae > Longimicrobium > Longimicrobium sp. The sequence continues at coordinate 3,493 of DASVWD010000053.1, read as the reverse complement.
GGAGCGCTCGGCCAACCAGGAGGCGGTGGCGCACCTGCGCCAGGGCCTGGAGCTGCTCGAGAGCCTCCCCGCGGGCCCGGAGCGCGACCGGCGCGAGCTGGCGCTCCTGGTGGCGCTGGGGCCCGCGCTGGTGGTCACGCAGGGGCACGCCGCGCAGGAGGTGCGCGACACCTACGAGCGCGCCCTGGCGCTGGCGCGCGCGCTGGGGGTGGAGCATGAGCACCTGGAGATCATGGGAGGCCTCTTCGCCGCGTACTTCGTCCGCTCGGAGGTGGCCGAGGCGTTCGAGCTCGCGCGCGAGATGCTGCGCTCGGCCGCCGCCGACCGGCAGTCGGAGTGGGAGGGGCCGGCGCTGGTGGCGATCGGGGTGGCGCTGCTCAAGGGCGGCTCGCTCCCCGACGCGCGCGACCACCTGGAGCGGGGACTGAAGCTCTACGACCCGGCGCGGCACTTCGCCCTGGCGCACGCCATGGGGCAGGACTTCGGGGTGGTGGCGTGGAGCTACAGCGCGTTCGTGCACTTCGCGCTGGGCTACCCCGACGAGGCGCTCCGGCGCGCGCGGCGGGCGGCCGAGCTGGCCCGCGAGCTGAACCACCCGCACAGCCTGGCCTTCGCGCTCACCTTCAACGCCTCGCTGCACTTCTTCCGGGGCGAGCCCGAGGCGGCGCTGGCCGTGGCCGACGAGATCGAGGAGCTGGCCCGGCGCGAGGGGTTCCCGCACTGGGGGCTGGACGCGCCCCCCATGCGCGCCTGGGCGCTGGCCGCGCAGGGCCGGCTGGAGGAGGCGCTGGCCGCGGCCGCCGCCGTGGACGTGGACGGACTGATGCGGGGGATGGGGGCGGGCCCGGGGATGTACCGGGTGCACGTGCTGGCGCAGTCGTACCTGAGCGCGGACCGGGTGGAGATGGCCGAGCCGCTGCTGGAGCGCCTGGAGGCGCTGCTGGAGGAGGAGGCGCCGGGGACGTGGTGGAAGGCCGAGGTGCACCGGGCGCAGGCGGTCGCGCTGGGGCGGCTGGGGCGCGCCGACCAGGCGCGCGCCCAGCTGGAGCGGGCCGTGGAGATCGCCCGCGCGGCGGGGACGCCGCTCCTGCTGCTGCGCGCGCTGGTGGACCTGGCGCGGCTGCGCGGCGGGGTGGACCCGGAGCTGCGCGCCGCGCTGGAGGAGGCCTGCCGCGCCCTGTCCGACGCCGGCGAGCTGGAGGAGGTGTGCCAGGCCCGCGCGCTGCTGCAGACGCCGGGGCGCGAGGCGGAGCTGGTGGAGGCCTGACGGCGGGGGGGACGGGGTACAGCGGAATTCCTGGACAAAGTTCAATCTGTTTCTTTTGGGAACCAGAACGCATGCCCGGCAGCGTGGGATCGTACCATTTTTCCCAAAACGGTTCTGACCCTGATCTGCCGACGAAAAGCCTCACACGGAGTCAACGGAGTCAACAGAGAACCCCACAGTTCTCCGTTAACTCCGTTGACTCCGTGTGAGACATTTCAGCTGCCGGTCTTGATCCGGACGATCCTCCGGAAATGGGATCGGAGAAGTCGGCATCACACCGATGCAGGGGGTGTCGCGGGTGGTCGGGGCGCACTAGGCACCGGCGTCTCCGGCGCGTAGTTTCAGCCCCCGCTCCCGCGGCCGGCGGGGGCCGCGTCATGCCGAAATGGCTGGCTCGAATCTTGATTGGTCCGGGACAATCCACGCAAGTCTGGTTCGAGCACCCGCCGTGGGTTTCGGCGGCACGGCACCGCCGGGGCGGGAGTTCCGGAACACCTTCCAGAACAAGAGGATCGGCCATGTGCGGGATCGTGGGATACATCGGCGACCGGCAGGTCGCCCCGCTCCTGATCCAGGGGCTCAAGCGGCTGGAGTACCGCGGCTACGACTCGGCGGGGATCGCCGTGGGGAAGAACGGCAACCTGCTGGTGCGCAAGGAGGCCGGCAAGATCGCCGAACTGGAGAAGCTGATCTCGGCCGACCCCGTGGACGGCGTCTACGGGATCGGCCACACGCGCTGGGCCACGCACGGCCCGCCCAACCAGACGAACGCCCACCCCCACACCTCCGAGAAGGGCGACTTCGCGGTGGTCCACAACGGGATCATCGAGAACGCCGGAGCGCTCCGGAGGGTGCTGCAGGAGAAGGGGCACGTCTTCAGTTCCGAGACCGACAGCGAGGTGCTGGTGCACCTGATCGAGGAGATCTTCAACACCACCAGCGACCACCGCGCCGGCAAGCTGGAGCGCGCGGTGGAGGCGGCGCTGGGGATGATCGAGGGGACCTACGGGATCGCGGTGATCTCCACCCGCGACCCCGGCAAGATCGTGGCGGCGCGGCTGGGCAGCCCGCTCCTGATCGGGGTGGGCGACGACGGCGAGACGTTCGTGGCCAGCGACGCCGCGGCGGTGATCGCCCACACGCGCGACGTGATCTACCTGGACGACGGCGACATGGTGACGGTGACGGAGAACGGCTACACCGTCCACCGCCGCGGGCAGGGCCCCGTGGACCGGCCGATCAGCCACGTCGACTGGGACCTGGACGAGGTGGAGCGCGGGGGGTACCCGCACTTCATGCTCAAGGAGATCATGGAGCAGCCCACCACGCTGCGCGAGACCATGCGCGGGCGGCTCCTGGCCGAGGAGGGGAGCGTCAAGCTGGGTGGGCTCACCGGGATGGACGAGGAGCTGCGCGACATCCAGCGCATCATCATCCTGGGGTGCGGCACCAGCTGGCACTCGGGCCTCATCGGCGAATACATGCTGGAAGACATCGCCCGCATCCCCACCGACGTGGAGTACGCCAGCGAGTTCCGCTACCGCCGCCCGGTGGTGGAGCCGAACACGCTCACCATCTCCATCAGCCAGAGCGGCGAGACGGCCGACACGCTGTGGGCCATGCGCGAGGCCAAGCAGCAGGGCGCCACCACGCTGGGGATCGTGAACGCGGTGGGCAGCACCATCGCGCGCGAGACCGACGCGGGGGTGTACCTGCACGCCGGGCCCGAGATCGGGGTGGCGTCGACCAAGGCGTTCACCAGCCAGGTGGTGGTGCTGGCGCTGATGACCGTGCACCTGGGGCGGCTGCGCGGGACGCTCTCGGCCAGCCGCGGCCGCGAGATCGTGCGGGCGCTGCAGCAGCTCCCCGAGCAGGTCTCCCACCTGCTGGAGCTGGACGACGCCATCAAGAAGCTGGCGGAGGAGTACAGGGACTCGAAGAACTTCCTGTACCTGGGGCGCGGCTACAACTTCCCGGCGGCGCTGGAGGGGGCGCTGAAGCTGAAGGAGATCAGCTACATCCACGCGGAAGGCTACCCGGCGGCGGAGATGAAGCACGGCCCGATCGCGCTGATCGACGAGCAGATGCCGGTGGTGATCATCGCGCCCAAGGACGCGGTCTACGACAAGGTGCGCAGCAACATCGACGAGGTGAAGGCGCGCGGCGGCTGCATCATCGGCGTGATCAGCGAGGACGACCACGAGCTGCTGGACGTGGTGGACCACG